>JBFEQR010000256.1:0-4338 GCA_041549425.1 Yoonia sp.
GCGCAAACCTAGCCCTGCCACCAAACAGGAACAAGGCGCGCGGGGTTGTTTGCCCTGAATTCCACCGCCATATAGGCAAGAACACGAAGGAGAACGCGATGGCTGACACAGATTTCCCCGGCTGGCACGGCACCACGATTATCGGTGTGCGCAAAGGCGGACAGGTCGTCATCGCGGGTGACGGGCAGGTCAGCCTTGGCCAGACCGTGATCAAGGGCACCGCCCGCAAGGTACGGCGCTTGTCGCCCGGCGGTCAGGATGTGATCTGCGGATTTGCCGGATCGACGGCGGATGCCTTCACCCTTCTGGAACGGCTCGAGAAAAAGCTGGAAGCGACGCCAGGGCAGCTTGCCCGTGCGTCTGTTGAATTGGCCAAGGACTGGCGCACCGACAAGTACCTGCAAAAGCTCGAGGCGATGCTGATCGTCAGCGACGGTTCCGACCTGCTCGTCATTACAGGTGCCGGTGATGTGCTGGAGCCCGAACATGATATCGCCGCCATCGGATCTGGCGGTAACTTTGCGCTGGCGGCAGGGCGGGCGTTGATGCCCACTGACAAAACCGCCGAGGAAATCGCGCGCGAGGCAATGGCGATTGCTGCGGATATCTGCGTTTACACCAACGGCAAACTGACGGTCGAGACGATCAAGGCATGATTGAACGCGATGACATCAAAGCAGCCGTTGCCAGCGGGTTGATCAACGAAGGGCAGGCCGCAGGCCTGATCAGCCTGTCCGACAGCAGACGTGGCGCACGCGAAAACCTTGAGCCCGGCGACGAGCCCTTCGAGTTGTTCAAAGGCTTCAACGAGATTTTCATCGTCATTGGCCTTTTGATCCTGTCCTTTGGCTGGTTCAGCGTTGTCGCTCTTGTACTGGCAGATCAGGTCGGCAGCTTTCAGCGAAACACTGCGTTTATTTGCGTTGTTGGTGCCGGCTTGCTGTGGCTGTTGTCAGAATATTTTGTCCGCAAACGCCGCATGGTGGCCCCCGCAATCGCCCTTTCGGTGATATTTGCCAGCAATGCCGCGACCGGTTTCTTATCCGCAATGTCAGAGCCGTTCATGATCGCGCAAAACGACTATTCCAGCGTGCCCGTTCCCCTGCTTCTCGCGACGGGAGCGGTCTTGGTCTATTGGTGGCGGTTCCGCGTTCCCTTTGCGATGGCGATGATTGCTTTGGGCCTTTTCACAGTGGCCATCGTCTATGCCGCCAGCCGCGAAGGACGCGTCGCGGATTTCAACGAACTGTTCCTGCTGTCGGCCGACGGGCCTTTTGCTTGGATCACGCTTGTGCTTGGTCTTCTGGTCTTTGCCGTCGCCATGTTCTTCGACATGAGCGACCCGCACCGCGTAACGCGCCGTTCGGCCAACGGGTTCTGGCTGCATGTTGTGGCCGCACCTGCGCTGGTCAACACCATGGCGCTGTCTTTGCTGGATCAGGACAGCAATCTGATCCTGTTGTTTGTGCTGATGCTATTTGCCGTTGTCGCGATCGTCATTGACCGGCGGTCATTCCTGATTGCCGCGATCGGCTATATCGTTATCCTTGGCGCAACTTTGTTCGAGGGCGACGGGGCCGCTGTCACCGTGCTGGTCCTTGGTATCGTTCTGCTTCTTCTTGGTGCCTTCTGGGAAAAAATCCGCGCGCGCATTCTGCGTCTGATGCCCGATTTCGTCCCGCTGCACCGCCTTCCACCTTCTTCCGTATAGGACCTGACATGACAGACCTGACCCCTCGCGAAATCGTCTCGGAACTGGACCGGTTTATCATCGGCCAGAAAGACGCCAAACGCGCCGTTGCCGTGGCGCTGCGTAACCGCTGGCGGCGCAAGCAGTTGGGCGATGATCTGCGCGATGAGGTGTACCCCAAGAACATCCTGATGATCGGGCCCACCGGCGTCGGTAAGACCGAAATCTCGCGGCGGTTGGCAAAGCTGGCGCGCGCGCCTTTCCTTAAGGTCGAGGCCACGAAATTCACCGAAGTCGGCTATGTCGGCCGCGACGTTGAACAGATCATCCGCGATCTGGTGGACACTGCCATCATCGACACCCGCGAACACATGCGCGAAGACGTGAAAGCCAAAGCCTACGCTGCCGCCGAGGAACGCGTGATCAGCGCCGTGGCCGGCACAGACGCCCGCGACGCCACCCGCGAGATGTTCCGCCGCAAGCTGAAATCAGGCGAATTGGACAACACCGTCATCGAATTGGAACTCTCGGACAATACAAACCCCATGGGCGGTTTCGAAATCCCCGGCCAGCCCGGCGGCATGGGCGGCATGATGAATATCGGCGAACTGTTCGGCAAAGCGATGGGCGGACGCACCGTCAAGAAACGCATGACCGTTGCCGAAAGCTATGAAGCGTTGATCGCTGATGAGGCGGATAAACTGCTGGACGATGAAACCGTGACCAAGGCCGCGCTGGAGGCTGTTGAACAAAACGGCATCGTGTTTCTGGATGAAATCGACAAGGTTTGCGCCCGCGCCGACGCCCGTGGTGCCGATGTATCCCGCGAAGGTGTGCAACGCGATTTGCTGCCCCTGATCGAAGGCACGACCGTGTCCACCAAACACGGGCCGATCAAAACCGACCATATCCTGTTCATCGCATCAGGCGCGTTTCATGTCGCCAAACCGTCTGACCTGCTGCCGGAATTGCAGGGGCGTCTGCCGATCCGCGTCGAACTGCGCGCCCTGACAGAAGATGACTTTGTGCGCATCCTGACCGAAACAGACAACGCCCTGACCCTGCAATATTCGGCCCTGATGAAAACCGAAGAGGTAACGGTGACCTTCACCGAAGACGGCATCAAAGAGCTTGCCAAAATCGCGGCAGAGGTGAACGAGGCCGTCGAGAACATCGGTGCCCGCAGACTTTACACCGTGATCGAGCGCGTGTTCGAAGACCTGTCCTTCAATGCCCCCGACCGCGCAGGCGAATCCATCGCCATTGACGCCGCCTTTGTGGAAAAACACCTTGGCGAACTGGCACGGTCAACCGACGTCAGCCGCTACGTACTTTAGGGCTTTCAACTTTCACTTGGGCGACCCATCAAAGCGGGATGAGCCAACCGACCGGATACCTGCGTTTCATTCGTGAAAACCTGCCCTTTCTGGGCGTGGGTGTTCTGTTGTCTTTTCTTTCCAGCTTTGGACAAACGTTCTTTATCGCCATCTTTGGCGGTGAAATTCGCGAAGCCTACGGGCTCACGAATGGCGAATGGGGGCTGATCTATATGGTCGGCACCGGCGCGTCGGCGCTGTTGATGGTTTTTGCGGGCGGTCTGGCGGACAGGTTTCGTGTGCGCACCTTGGGCATTCTGGTGGTCTTGCTGCTGGCATCGGCCTGTTTGTTCATGGCCTTCAACACCGTAGCCGCCCTTTTGCCGTTTGTGATTTTCGCCCTGCGGTTCACCGGCCAAGGCATGACCACCCACATGAGCACGGTCGCAATGTCGCGCTGGTTCGTTGCAACACGCGGGCGCGCCCTTGCGGTGGCCGCCTTTGGCTTCATGATCGGCGAGGCGACGCTGCCCCTGACGATGGTCTGGCTCAAGATTTATGTGGATTGGCGTACACTTTGGGTCTGTTTCGCCGGATTTTGTGTGCTGGCCTGTCTTGTCCTGTACCGCCTTTTGCGGCTGGAGCGCACACCGCAATCCATGGCCGAGACGACACAAGCGACGGGTATGGACGGCAAACACTGGACGCGGGCAGAGGCGCTGCGTCATCCGCTGTTCTGGGCGTTGGTACCGGCAATCATGTCATTCTCGGGGTTTGCGACGGCATTCTGGTTTCATCAGGTGCATTTTGCAGAGGTCAAAGGTTGGTTCCATCTGTCACTGGTCGCGGTGTTCCCCTTGGGGACGCTGGCGCTTTCACTTTCGACGGTAGGCTATGGCTGGGCGGTGGACCGGTTTGGCGCCGCGCGGCTTTTGCCGATCTATCTGATCCCTCTCGTCATTGCCTTCTTTTTGCATTGGTATGCCCCCAGCTTGGGCTGGACCGCATTGGCCGTGGTTCTGATGGGCACCGCGGGCGGCGGACAATCGACCCTTTTGAATGCGTGCTGGGCCGAATTTTACGGCACGCGCCACATCGGCGCGATCAAGGCGGCGGCGGCTGCCTTTATGGTCCTTGGCTCTGCCATCGGTCCGGGGTTAAGCGGGTGGCTGATTGATGTGGGCATCGGGTTCGAGGTGCAGCAACTGGGCTATGCCGCCGTTTTTGCCTTTGCCGCACTGGTCCTGATCGGCCCGACCCGCAAGGCACGCGCGCAGCTATCGGTTGCGCCGTAGATATACATAATAAGCGCCATGCCCGCCGTGTTTCAGA
>JBFEQR010000257.1:0-4334 GCA_041549425.1 Yoonia sp.
CCAGACGCGCCCAGTTCTGGCTGGAGCACAGCAAACCACCCGCCAAGCAGCCGCGCAGGCGCAACGTGTTACCGTTCACGTCCATCTTGCCGATGTAGATCTTGTCGTTTGACGGACGCCAGACGCGGCCTTCATAGGCCCCACCGCCTTTGGGCATCATGTCGATCACAAGCGTTTTGCCGATGTTTTCGGACGGGTATTCGCCGTCACCGTTAAATGTCCGGCTGATCACACCGCAGACCGCGCCGCCACAGGGGGCAATGGTGATATGGGCATAGTTGCCGTCATCCACTTCGGTCTGCCAGACGCCGATAGCGTCTTGTGCTGCGGCTGTGGTTGCAAAGGCAAACAAAGACGCTGCGATCATCAAGAACTTCTTCATTCCTCAATTCCTCCCTGAGTACTGGCGCGATCATGCGCGCAGCAGCAGCAACCGTGCAAGAATGACGTCGGGTCGAAGCCGAAACGTTGCAATCTGGCCGCCTGCGTGCATAAAGCCGCTGAAACGCGAAAGGTACGCCCCATGATCCTCTATCCCGCCATTGATCTCAAAGACGGAAATGCCGTGCGACTGGTGCATGGGGATATGGACCAGACGACCGTGTTCAACGACGATCCGGCAGCACAGGCCAAGGCCTTTGTCGCGGCGGGGTGCGAATGGCTGCATCTGGTGGACCTCAACGGGGCCTTCGCAGGTGAACCGGTGAACGCGGCACCGGTCGAGGCGATCCTGAAAGCCTGCCCCGTACCTGCCCAACTTGGCGGCGGCATCCGCGATATGGCCACGATCGAACGCTGGCTGGACAAGGGGCTGGCCCGTGTCATTCTTGGCACTGTCGCCGTGGAAGACCCCGATCTGGTACGGCAGGCGGCCAAAGCCTTTCCCGGTCAGGTCGCCGTCGGCCTTGATGCCCGCAATGGCCGTGTCGCCACGCGCGGCTGGGCCGAGGAAACCGATGTGATGGTGACCGACCTTGCCAAATCCTTCGAAGACGCAGGCATCGCGGCAATCATCTACACCGACATCCTGCGCGACGGGGCGATGAAAGGCCCCAACATCGACGCAACCGCCGATCTGGCGCGCGCGGTGGACATCCCCGTCATCGCGTCGGGCGGTGTTTCGTCCATGGCCGACCTTGCGGCACTCAAAGCCACAGGCGTCATCTCCGGCGCCATCTCTGGCCGCGCGCTTTATGACGGGGCGATTGATCTGCAGGCGGCGCTGGCGAGCCTGCGCTAGCTCCTCTCTTCATCTTGGCAAAAAAACTCAAAATCCCGCCCTTGCCGCAGGTGGCGCGGCTGCTTAGACAGTGCCTATGTTAAAAACCCGCATCATCCCCTGTCTGGACGTCGCCGAAGGCCGCGTCGTCAAAGGCGTGAACTTCGTCGATCTGGTCGATGCGGGCGATCCTGTCGATGCCGCGATCGCTTATAACGCGGCAGGCGCGGACGAGTTGTGTTTTCTCGATATCATGGCAACGCAGGAAAACCGTGGCACCATGTTCGATCTGGCCACCCGCACCGCCGAGCAATGCTTTATGCCGCTGACCATCGGCGGTGGCGTGCGCACCCACCATGATGTGCGCGATCTGCTGCTGGCGGGGGCCGACAAGGTCAGTTTCAATTCCGCCGCCGTTGCCAACCCCGATGTGGTGGCCGAGGCTGCGATGCGCTTTGGCTCGCAATGCATCGTCGTGGCTATTGACGCCAAGACCGTCGCGCCGGGCCGGTGGGAGATTTTCACCCACGGCGGACGCCGCGCGACCGGAATAGATGCGGTGGAATTTGCGCGCACAGTCGTTGAAAAAGGCGCGGGCGAAATCCTGCTGACCTCGATGGACCGCGACGGCACCAAAGCAGGGTTCAACCTGCCTCTGACCCGCGCCATTTCTGATGCGGTCAACGTGCCTGTGATCGCCTCGGGCGGCGTGGGCACTCTGGATCATCTGGTCGAAGGTGTCACAGAAGGCGGCGCCTCTGCCGTTCTCGCCGCATCCATCTTTCACTTTGGCACCTACACAATCAGCGAGGCCAAGGCCTATATGGCCGCCGCAGGTATCCCCGTGAGGCTCACATGACATTACAAGAACTGGCCGATCTGATCGCATCGCGCAAAAGCGCCGACCCTGACAGCAGCTGGACCGCCAGACTGCTGGCCCAAGGCCCCGAAAAATGCGCTGAAAAATTCGGTGAAGAGGCGATTGAGGCCATCATCGAAGCCGTCAAAGGTGACAAAAACAAGCTGACCGCCGAAGCCGCTGATGTGTTCTATCATCTTCTGGTGATGCTGACCGCACGGGATGTGACGCTTGAAGCTGTTATGGCTGAACTTGCACGTCGTCAGGGCACGTCCGGCATCACGGAAAAAGCAGCCCGGACGTAGTTTCCCCGTTAGCTCAACCGTCCCAAGGACACCCACTCCAGAATATTGCGGTACTTGGCTGCCTCGACTAGTTTTGCGGCTCCGGATTGCGGCTGCGATGGGCTTGCATCTTCTAAGTCGTATGAGGCGCATTCTTGGGCGGCAGCACGTTTCTTTCTCCCAGCGCGCCCCTCGGATTCAGTGGTTTCACGGTTGAATTCCTCAACCCATTCCGGCCGGAATGATGGTTTCTCCTGCACCAACTTGGGCTTCGGCATTTCTGCCTTCAACTTTGCGGGGGTTGATAACACGTGCTTGTTGGTTTCCGTCACCAGTTCGCTCAGCGTTTTGCCGATGTTGCGCGATTCCGGGATCTTGAGCATCTTGACCTTTTTGCTTTCGGTCTCGATCTGGTCAAGCCACGCCTTGGCCGATCCGATCCGGTCCTTTGGCGGCACACTGAGTGCTTTGTCGATGGCAGCAAGGAAGGCCGCATCATACTGCGGGAAACGCCCCGCCAGCGGTACCATCGGATCTACACCACTGTCCGTGAGCGACACCAAACGGGTCTGGCTGTTCGGCGGGGCCTCGCCCGAAATCAGATGATAGATGGTGGCACCCAGCGCATATAGATCACTGCACGGTTCCTGCTTACCACCGGCGATATAGAATTCATGCGGAGAATAGCCGTCTTTGACCACCAACATGGTCGAAACATCGTGGGTTTTCTTGCTCGCCTTTTCGCGGGCGGCACCAAAGTCGATCAGGGACGGCGTGCCCCATTTATCCAACAGGATATTGTCAGGCGACACATCACGGTGCAGCAGATCGTTACGATGGATCAAATCCATCGCATCAAGGCATTTTACCAGAATATCGCGTACCTGATCGGGGCTTAGGATTTGGTCATCATCCTCGATGATATCCATCAGATCGCGGCCATGGATCAGGTCCAGCACCATATAGGCGGTTTCGTTTTCTTCGAATACCTGATGGACGCCGACGATGTTGGGATGCCGCAGCTTGGCGATGCTGCGTGCTTCGCGCATGAACATGTCGACGGTTTTGCGATGCTGGGGGGCATAGCGGGCGGATCTAACGCGCACCTCGGCGCCAAAACGGAAGCAAAACGCCTCCGGAAAGCATTCTTTGATGACGACGTCGCGATCGAGATAAATGTCTTTGGCCAGATACGTGATGCCGAAGCCGCCACTGCCGATCTGTTCATCGATCTTGAATTTACCTCCAAGCAAATCCGCACCACTTGGCAAAGCAGAGCTTTCTTCCTCAAAAGTGTCGCCGTATTCGATGATGTCGGTTTCTTCCATGATGCCTTCTAACTTGTTCGGAGGAACATTCGAAAAGAGCACTCTGTGCAACCTCTCCACGATAGGGAGCGGTTGGTTTTGGAGTCAACGATGAAGCATTTTCAATTTAAGTAACTAGCGGAATACCGCCCATTAACCCCTTGCTTCGTCACAATTTTGACGTAATTACACCCGTCACGAAGCCGCCCATGCGCAGTTCGCCGAACAACCGCTGGTACTCGATTTTGGGGCAGCGGTTCTGGATCACATCAATCCCGCGCGCCTGCGCCTTGGCAGCAGCTCCTTCATGCTCAACACCGATTTGCATCCAGATCGTCTGCAGGTCCGGCCAGCGCGCGAGGGCTTCATCGACGATGCCCGGCACTGCCTCCGAGCGGCGAAAGATATCGACCATATCAACGTCGACAGGCACATCGCGCAGATTGGCATAGACTGTCTCACCAAAAAGGGTTTGCCCTGCCAGACCGGGGTTCACGGGGATCACACGAATGCCTTTGCGCCCCAGATAGCGGGCCACAAAATAGCTGGGGCGCACATGATTGGCAGAGACGCCAACAATGGCCACGGTCTTGGTACGGCGCAGGATTTTGCGCAGGTCTGCATCAGAATATGTCATAAGGCGCAGCCTACCCCCTTCTGCAGGA
>JBFEQR010000258.1:0-4318 GCA_041549425.1 Yoonia sp.
ACATCGCCATCGGGCGTTGTGTCAGCGCGTGGATGGGGAACTCAACAGGATCGACGTGGCCATCCTCAAACGGCGCGTACCAGATCGGCAGCGGGTCCATTGTCAGCTTGAGCCTTTCGCGCAGGTGTTCGGGCGGCTGGCGCTCTCCGATGCCTTCGGCTGCGGCCTGGAATTTGCGCAGCGGTTCGACGTAAAGCTGGAAGATGTAGGGCTGGACTGCGTCGTAGAAGCCCATCTTCACCGCCCAGTCCTGATAATCCATGCTGAACGGTTTGTAGTAGGCCGCATTTTCGGGGACGTGTTCGATCCAGAAGCCGCCGTTGTCGATATAGTTCTGCAGCTGGTCGGGGTTCACGTCACCGCGTCCGCCTTGCGGGCCGTCGGATCCTTTGCGGAAACCGGCCAGCGGGCCGACACCCGGACGGCGGATGTGGTTGGTGATGTAATCGGCGTAATCCTGATACTTCTGGCTGCCGTCCTCGTTCACAAAGCCGGGCAGGTTCAGGCGTGCGCCCAGCTCGCACAGGACCGACTGGAAGCCGCGCACGTCGCGGTCCGGTTCCACCACCGGCCAGCGGATCGCGTCCGCCACGCCGTCTGCTTCGCAGATCGGGCGGTCGAGCAGCGAAATACAGTCGTGTCGTTCCAGATAGGTCGTGTCGGGCAGGATCAGGTCCGCATAGGCCACCATTTCGGAGGAATAGGCATCCGAATAGATGATCCGCGGGATCACGTAGTCGCCGTTTTCATCCTTGTCGGTCAGCATCTTGTGGACGCCGCCCACGTTCATGGAGGAATTCCACGACATGTTCGCCATATACATGAACAACGTGTCGATCTTGTAAGGCACGCCTGCATGTGCGTTCGAGATCACCATATGCATCAGCCCGTGTGCCGACATCGGGTTTTCCCATGAATAGGCCTTGTCGATGCGGGTCGGGTTGCCTTCGGTATCCAGCAAAAGGTCCTCTGGCCCATGGGTATAGCCAAGGTGCGGGCCATCAAGGGCCGCGCCGGGGGTTACCTTGCCATGTGGCTTGGGGTGGGCTGTCGCGGGCTTGGGGTAGGGCGGTTTGAAACGCATCCCGCCCGGTGTTTCCACTGAGCCGAGAATGATCTGTAGCACATGCAGCGCGCGGCAGGTCTGGAACCCGTTGGAGTGCGCCGAAATCCCGCGCATGGCGTGGAATGACACAGGGCGGCCAATCATCTTGTCATGCTTCACGCCGCGGAAATCTGTCCATGTGCGGTCAAGCTCGATCGCCTCGTCAAAGGCGACGCGGGCAAGGTCTGCGGCAAGGGCGCGAATGCGCTGGGCGGGGATGCCGCAACGCTCTGCGACGGCCTCTGGCGCGTAGTCATCCGACAGATAGCGGTCCGCCATCTGATGGAAAACGGGGCGATGCGTGACGCCCTTGTCGCGGTAGGTCGCGGACAGATCAGGTTCAACGCCTGCGCCGTTCCATGGTGCCAGCTGGCCGGTACGCCGGTCGATGACCTGCGGCTGTCCATCCGTGTCTCGCAGGAACAGACCGAACTGGTCCGACTTGGGGTCTTCGTTCACCAGAACAGAGGCGTTGGTAAAGCGCGCCAGATAGTCCAGATCGACTTTGCCGGCCTTCATCAGGCAATGCACCATCGCCAGAATGAACAAACCGTCGGTGCCCGGTGTGATGCCGACCCAATCGTCGGCCACAGCGTTATAGCCGGTACGGATCGGGTTCACGCCAATCATCCGTGCGCCGCGTTTCTTGATCTTGCCGATCCCCATTTTGATCGGGTTGCTGTCGTGATCCTCGGCCACGCCGAAAAGCATGAACAGTTTGGTGTGATCCCAGTCAGGCTGGCCGAATTCCCAGAAAGCGCCACCCATGGTGTAGATACCGGCAGCCGCCATATTCACCGAACAAAAGCCGCCATGTGCCGCGTAGTTCGGTGTGCCGAACCCTTGTGCCCAGAAGCTGGTGAAGGACTGTGACTGGTCGCGGCCTGTAAAGAACGCCAGCTTTTCGGGGTGGTTCTGGCGCACCGGCTCCAGCCATTGCTTGGCGAGCGTCAGCGCCTCTTCCCAGCTGATTTCCTCAAACTCGCCCGATCCGCGTTCGCCAACCCGCTTGAGCGGGGCGCGCAAACGCGAAGGCGCGTTGTGCTGCATGATACCGGCAGAGCCTTTGGCGCAAAGCACACCCTGGTTCACCGGATGGTCCTTGTTGCCTTCGATATAGGCGACTTTGCCATCCTTCATATGCACGTTAATCCCGCAGCGGCAGGCGCACATATAACAAGTGGTTTTTCGCACCTCGTCCGAGACCTTGGGCGAGGTAGCTCAGTGGGGTTGATCAAGCGACATGGGGCGAACCTTTTAGCTAAGTTGCGTACGGACGAGGGCGGCACCGGCCAATGCACAAAGCAATGACAGGCAGAAAGGACGATAGTAGGCGGCAAAACGCGGGATGAATAGCCATTGGCCCATCATAACCCCGAGCATCGTAGGAAGCGCAAGGCTTAGCCCGCGCGCAAAAGCCGTGCTGTTCATCACGCCAAACCAGAGCAGTGTGATTACCGTCGTCAGCGAACTGATGAACAGGAACAGCACAAGCGCCGCGCGCATTTTCGCGGCGGCGGCATTCTGGGACAGGACGTAAATGGCAATGACCATACCGCCGACACTGGCAAGCCCTGTGGCGACACCAGCGGCAAAGCCGGACCCATAAAGCCCCGGTTTGGTTGCCAGAAACGCCAGCCGGATTTTGGCCAACTGGGTCAATGCCAGCACGATGATCAGCGACAGCACGACCAGCTTGCTGACTTCAGGCGAAAGAGAGGTGGTCAGAAGCACACCGAAAGGCACACCAAGGGTTGAGCCAATCACAAGGCCCATCACCACACCGCGATCGGCCTCTTGCCAGCCGCCTTTGGCCATCAGAACAGAGGCGGTCATTTCAAGGCACCAGCAGATGGGGATCAACTGCACAGGCGGCAGGATAATCACCGCGCTTGCCATGACGATGGCCGAGAGCGCAAAGCCGGAAAAGCCGCGCACGATGCCTGCCACGATGACGATCACCGTCAGAATGGCGAATTCCTGTGCGCTCAGATCGGTCCATGTCAGCAGGGTATCGAACATTCAGCGCCCCTCTGCCATCAGGGCCAGCGCATCGCGGGCGATCTGTTTTTCTTCGTCGGCGGCGATGACATGCACGGGCACATCGCCGAAAAACGAAAGCTGAGCCATGATCCGGTCACGGATCGGGGCCGCGTTTTCGCCAATGCCACCGGTAAAGGCCACGGCATCAAGCCCGCCCATCGCCACAACGGCAGACCCCGCATGGCGGGCGGCCCAATAGCAGAAATGTTCCACTGCAAAGCGGGCGTCGTCGTCGTCACGCTCAAGCAGGGTTTTCATGTTGTTATCGCCTGCCAGCGCCTGCAGGCCGGAGTTCTTGTTGAGCATCCGGTCGGTTTCGTCTTCGCCCAAGGCCTTGGACATGCGCAGCACCGCCGCCCCGTCGATGTCCCCCGACCGCGTGCCCATGGTCAGCCCCGACAGGGGCGAATAGCCCATAGAGGTGGCGATGGATTTCCCGTCCTTGATGGCACAAAGGCTTGCGCCGTTGCCAAGGTGAAAGGCCAGCAGATGCGCAGGCAGGTCAGCGCCGAAATCCGCAACCATATTGGCATAGGACAACCCGTGAAACCCATAGCGGCGAATGCCAGCGTCATGGTGGGTCTGGGGGATCGCATAGCGGGTTGCAACGGCGGGGTTGGTCGCGTGGAACGCAGTGCCAAAGCTGCAATATTGCGGCAGGTCAGGGGCCATCGCGTGCAGGGCATAGACGCCGGCAAGGTTGTTGGGGTTGTGCAGTGGTGCCAGCGGGATCACGCTTTCGATTGTCGCAATGACCGGTGGGCGCAGGCGCGCGGGCGCGGTCAGGACGGCGCCACCATGCACGATCCGGTGCGCGGCAGCGGCAAAACGCGTCAGCGGATAGCCCGCGTTCGCCAGCGCCTCCAGCATCAGCTCCACCGCATGGGCATGGTCACGGGTCGCAACTGCGGTCGTCGCCGTGCCAAGCCGAAGTTGCCCTTCGGCACCTAGGTTCGTCACACGCCCCGCGATCAGGGACGTAAGCCCCTCATCGAATACCTCGATCTTGAGCGAGGAAGAGCCTGCGTTCAGAACCAGTATCACTTGGGCAATCCACAGCTGATGGCCGCCAGCGCAGCAGAGGCGATCCGCGCCGCAGGCGGGTCGGCGCGGGATGTCAACAGGATCGGCACTTTTGCACCGGTCACAACGCCAGCGGCACAGCCGCCG
>JBFEQR010000259.1:0-4314 GCA_041549425.1 Yoonia sp.
AAAACCCGCGCCCGCCAAGGTCGAAGTCGATGCCGGGCCCGTTGCAAAAACAGCACCAGCGGCGCCAAAGCCCGCGCCTGTCAAGGCGACGAAGCCGAAGGCCAAGCCTGCGTTCGTGGCACAGCCTGAGGCGGCCAAGCCCGCACCGGTCAAGACAGAGATCAAAGAGGCAAAAGAGCTAGCCCCGAAAGCTGCACCTGCAAAAAGCGGCAAGACGGTTTCGGTCTCTGACGCGCCTTGGGACGGCGGAAAGGCTGCGAAAAAGACGTAATCGGTTCGTCCTGCACAGCCATGACACGCAATGCAGAGGCCGCATGCCCGAGCATTGCGTGTGTTGCATGTTGGCTTTGCGCAATGTCGCGTTGTTGGCACGCGGCGGGGGGAGTATCTGGGTTTCAGGGAGGAACGAAACATATATCCCTGAGGTGAAAAATGGCACTCCGTCCCGATAACACACTGATGTCCAACCGTGAAATGATGCTGGAACTGGTTACGCTGCCATTTCGTGCATTTGGCGCAATGATTGTGAAAATGGCTGAAAACAACTCTCGTGTGCAGGCGCTGCGAGCGATTGCGGCGATGCCGGAAGAAGACCTGCGCGCCAAGGGCCTGACCCGCGCAGAGGTTATCAGCATGACATTCCGTCACGACGGCTAGGTCGGCGGCGGTTAGGTTTTTTACAGTCACCCCCAAAAATCCGTCGCAAAATTAACAAATCGCCAAGCCGCCCCTCCGTGCGGCTTGGATTCCTACCAGTTTTCCCCATGATGCATCGCGGAGGAGGCCGCGGGGTATACCCGCGTCCCGCAACGACTGATCAGGGGGGAAGACGTATGTCAGATCAACCAGCCGGAACCTATGCACCATCTGCCGAAATGGCTGCTAATGCTCATGCCGACAAGGCAACCTACGATGCGATGTATGCCGCCTCGATCAATGATCCCGAAGGTTTTTGGGCAGAGCATGGCAAGCGCATTGACTGGATCAAACCTTTCACAAAGGTGAAAAACACCAGCTTTGCCCCGGGCAATATCGACATCAAATGGTTTGAAGACGGTACGCTGAACGTCAGTGCCAATTGCATCGACCGTCATCTGGAAACACGCGGCGACCAGACCGCGATCATCTGGGAACCAGATAGTGCCGATGACGAAGCGCAACACATCACCTACAAGATGTTGCACGAAAAAACCTCGCTTATGGCCAATACCCTGAAGGAACTGGGCGTGGGCAAGGGCGACCGCGTGGTGCTTTACCTGCCGATGATCCCAGAGGCCGCTTATGCCATGCTGGCTTGCGCACGGATTGGGGCCATCCATTCGATTGTCTTTGCAGGGTTTTCCGCTGATGCGCTAGCTGCGCGCATTTCGGGGTCACAGGCCAAGGTGGTTATTACCGCCGACGGTGCACCGCGCGGCGGTCGCGTGACCAACCTCAAAGACAGCGTGAATCAGGCGCTGATCAATGTGATGCACGACTGCAAATGCCTTTGTGTGAAACGGACCGGTCAGCAAATTGCGTGGCGCTCCGAGGGTGATTACTGGCTGCACGAAATGGAAGCCAAGGTCAGCGCCGATTGCCCCCCCGCCGAAATGAGCGCAGAGGACCCGCTGTTCATTCTCTACACCTCCGGTTCCACCGGCCAGCCCAAGGGTGTTGTGCATTCGTCAGGCGGTTATCTGGTCTATGCCTCGATGACGCACCAATACACATTCGACTACCATGATGGTGACATCTTCTGGTGCACCGCCGATGTGGGCTGGGTCACTGGCCACAGCTATATCGTCTATGGTCCGCTGGCCAACGGTGCGACGACCATCATGTTTGAAGGTGTGCCGACCTACCCTGACGCAGGCCGCTTTTGGGCTGTGTGCGAGAAGCATAAGGTGAACCAGTTCTACACCGCCCCGACCGCCATTCGCGCACTGATGGGGCAAGGCAATGATTTTGTCGAAAAATATGATCTGTCCGATCTCAAGGTGCTTGGCACCGTGGGCGAGCCGATCAACCCCGAGGCGTGGAATTGGTACAATGACGTGGTCGGCAAGGGCAAATGCCCCATCGTCGATACATGGTGGCAGACCGAAACGGGTGGTCATCTGCTGACGCCGCTGCCGGGTGCGACCGCGACCAAACCGGGGTCGGCGACCCTGCCGTTTTTCGGGATCAAACCGGTTATTCTTGAGCCTACCTCCGGCGAGGAAATCCAAGAAACCGTGGCCGAAGGTGTGCTGTGCATCGGCGACAGTTGGCCTGCCCAGATGCGCACCATTTGGGGCGATCACGAACGGTTCGAGAAGACCTACTTTAGCGATTACAAAAATTACTACTTCACCGGTGACGGCTGCAAGCGCGATGAGGACGGCTATTACTGGATCACGGGCCGTGTTGACGATGTGATCAACGTATCGGGCCACCGTATGGGCACCGCAGAGGTCGAAAGCGCCTTGGTCGCCCACGCCAAAGTGGCCGAGGCTGCCGTCGTGGGTTATCCGCACGACATCAAGGGGCAGGGTATCTATGCCTATGTCACCCTGATGAGCGGAGAAGAGCCATCGGAAGAGCTGCGCAAAGAGCTGGAAACATGGGTCCGCTCAGAGATCGGCCCGATTGCCAAACCCGATCTGATCCAGTGGGCCCCGGGCCTGCCCAAGACGCGCTCTGGCAAGATTATGCGCCGTATCCTGCGCAAGATCGCCGAGGATGATTTCGGTGCGTTGGGCGATACCTCAACGCTTGCTGATCCGTCTGTGGTGGATGATCTGATCGAGAACCGGATGAACCGCGGTTAACAGCGTCCGCAATGAACAGTGGAAACCGCAGGTATTCTTGCGGTTTCCGCGACTGCACCAATGCTGTGCCGCACAGATAAGTATGAGCTGGGCAGAGCAAACATCGCAGCCTCCACTTATCGTGGACTTCTCTTTCGATCCACGCGGTCGCACTGCATGAGGGAACGGATGCGAAAAGCCATAGTCTCATTGCTGCTCTTTTTTGCGGCTGGTCCGGCAAGCGCACAGACCTGCCCAGAGTTTTTCCGTTTTGTCGACTTCGGCCAAAAAGACAGCAGCGGCGTGATCTACAAGGGTGGGCCTACGCTGCGGGCCGAAAGCCTGAGCGGGCAGCCGCTTTTGTTGTTGGAAAAGACGGAATGCACCAACGTCAGAGATCTTGCTGTAGACGGGCGCGGCAACCCGATCCCTGTTGTAAAAAGTGTTACCTATGATCCGGCAAAAGCAGACGTGGCGGTGCGGGAGCTACGGGTCGCAATTGCCGATGATACCAAGGCGATCGCCGATCAGAACGCTGCTTTACATCTGACGGCACTGCAGGAGGTTGGTTCACAAGTAACACGCGGGCAAGACTTTCTCTGCGTTAGTTCCGAAGAATTTTCAGGGCTGAGCTGCCAATTGGAATCCCCTTATCCTGGCCGGGTCCCGCTTGTTGTGTACTGTGACGATGTGGATTGCAAAATGCCGGTGCTGGCGATTGATCGCCGGATATTTGTCAGTGCTGCGTGGCCGCATAGCGGGACCACCGGGCCAAAGCCCGCCGATATCGGCGCCGTTATTTCCGACGTGATCCAACAGATACACAGTTTCCTGGACCCGCTTTCGGCAGCCTTCTAGCGTTTTGGATTTGCCAAGGAATAAAGGTCAGGCCGCAGGGTAAGACATCGGCTTACCGCTGATCCATCTTCACATTCAACCGCTCGCTTTCAAGCAATTTCACTTCCCTTTGCGGGAACGGGATGCTGATGTTGTGCTCTTTGAATGCGTCCCAAAGGGCAAGAAACACATTGCCGCGGATGTTGGTCAGGCCGCCCGTCGGGTCCTTGATCCAGAATCGCAGCATGTAATCCACAGAACTGTCGCCAAAGCCCACGATGTGGCAGACCGTGGGCCGTGTTTTCAGCACCCGATCCACGCTTTGCGCAGCCTCGATTGCGATGCGCCGAACCTCATGCGGGTCGTCGTCATAGGCGGTGCCGAAGTTGATATCGAGCCGCACATATTCATTGGAATGCGACCAGTTCACCACTTGGCCGGTGATCAGGTCCTCGTTCGGGATCAGATATTCGCGCCCGTCGCGCGTCACGACGGACACATACCGTGCACCCAGTGAATTGATCCAGCCGAACGTGTCGCCAAGACTGATAACATCGCCGGGCTTGATTGATTTATCCAGCAGGATGATCACGCCCGAAACAAGGTTCGACACCACCTTTTGCAGGCCGAAACCAAGGCCCACACCGATGGCGCCCGACAGCACGGCAAGGCCGGTCAGGTCGATCCCCAGCGCCCGTACCCCGAT
>JBFEQR010000260.1:0-4292 GCA_041549425.1 Yoonia sp.
AGCGGAACAATGATCACCGGTGCGGGAGCGGCATTTGCCTGCGGCGCAGGTGCCGGTTGCGTGATAACTTCTGGCGCGGGCTCGGCCTCTGCCTGCGCTTGCAGCTGTGCAATCAGATCGTCCTGCGCGGGTGCACTATCTTCGATGGCAATAGCGACATCGGGATCTTCGGATGCAGCCGGTTCTTGCGCCAGTGCGGGTTCTTGCGCCAGATCGGGCTGATCCGGGGCGTCTTCCTGTATCTCAACCGCAACAATAGGCGCGGGAGCGTCTGGCGCTTGTGGCATTGGGGCAGGCGCAGGGGTTTCGGTCAGGGCGTTGCCTTCTTCGGCAGGAACCACAAGGGGTACCTCTTCAACCGGAGGCTCCACCACAGGCTGCGGCGTGGCATCGGCCACGACAACCGGCGTGATCTCTTCTGGTTCGGGTGCAGGTTCTGCGGTGATTTGGGGCTGTGTCTCTTCTGCGGTGTCTTGGACGGCAGGTGTATCGGCGACGCTGGCCTCTTCGACAACCTCGGGGATAGAGGCCGCGGGTTCTTCAACGGGCAATACTTCTTGTTGCCCTGCTTCTTGTTGCTCTGTGCCAAGCGCAGCAACGGCTGGTGTTGGATCGGTTTCAGGCGGACCTGCCGTCACCGATAGCCATCCCAATCCGGCGCCACACAATACCAACGCCCAGAAACCGCCCTTTATGCTTGCCCGCATCTTGCCAACCTCTTGGTTCGACCTTGACGTCAATGTGCGTCCCGGCCCATGTATGACCCTGTTATACCGTTTTCTTTCATGTTTGCGGTACCCCTCTTTTTCCATCTGCGGGATTTCGCCATGCTGCTACTGATCGATAACTACGACAGCTTTACATACAACCTCGTTCACTATCTGGGGGAACTGGGGACAGAGGTCGTGGTCAAACGCAATGATGCCCTTGATGTGCAGGAAGCTATGGCGTTGCGCCCCGATGCGATCATGCTGTCGCCCGGCCCTTGCGACCCTGCGCAGGCGGGGATCTGTCTGCCATTGGTGCATGCCGCAGCTGAAACAAAAATGCCACTTATGGGTGTTTGTCTGGGCCACCAAGCCATCGGAGAAGCCTTTGGCGGGCGCGTCGTGCGCTGCCATGAAATCGTGCATGGCAAGATGGGCGCGATGCATCACACCGGCAAAGGCCTGTTCGCCGGTCTGCCCAGCCCGTTTGACGCAACCCGCTATCATTCGCTGGTGGTGGAACGCGAAACCCTGCCCGATTGCCTTGAGATCACCGCAGAACTGGATGATGGCACCATTATGGGCCTGCAACATCGCACGCTGCCGATCCACGGCGTCCAGTTCCACCCCGAAAGCATCCGCTCCGAACACGGGCATAAGCTGCTGAAGAATTTTCTCGATATGACAAAGGTACCCGCATGAGCGACGCAATGAAGCCCCTGATTTTCGCAGCCTCCGAAGGGCCGCTGTCGCGTGCGCAGGCGGAAGAGGCCTTTGGCTATCTGTTTGAAGGCGCCGCAACCCCTGCCCAGATCGGCGGCTTTCTGATGGCATTGCGCGCGCGGGGTGAATCGGTCTCCGAATATGCCGCCGCCGCCGCCGTCATGCGCCGCCATTGCATCCCTGTCAAAGCCCCCGCAGGTGCCATGGATATCGTGGGCACAGGCGGTGACGGCAAGCATACGCTCAATATCTCGACCGCGACGGCCTTCGTGGTGGCAGGTGCTGGCGTGCCGGTCGCCAAACACGGCAACCGCAACCTGTCGTCCAAATCCGGCACTGCCGACGTGCAAAGCGAGCTGGGTATCAATGTCATGGTCGGCCCTGACGTGGTCGAACGCGCAATTGCCGAGGCCGGTATCGGCTTTATGATGGCGCCAATGCATCATCCGGCCATGAAACACGTAGGCCCGATCAGGGTCGAGCTTGGATCAAAAACGATCTTCAACATATTGGGACCGTTGACAAACCCTGCTGGCGTCACCCGCCAATTGACCGGTGCTTTTGCGCCTGACCTGATCTTTCCTATGGCCGAAACCCTGCAACAACTGGGCAGCGAAAAGGCGTGGCTGGTCCACGGCAGCGACGGCACGGACGAGATCACGATCTGCGGCCCGACCGCTGTGGCCGCCCTTGAGGATGGCAAAATCACGTCCCGCCAAATCCATCCCGAAGACGCGGGCCTGCCTGTCCACAATTTCCGTGATATCATCGGGGGCACCCCTGCCGAGAACGCCAAAGCGCTCATGGCACTGCTTGAGGGTGCAACCGGTGCCTACCGTGACGCTGTTTTGCTGAACGCGGCTGCTGCGCTGGTTGTGGCCGACAAGGCCCAGACGTTGAAAGCGGGTGTTGAAATCGCCCGTGACAGCATCGACAGCGGCAAGGCAAAAACCGCTTTGGAAACCTTGGCCCGCATCACGTCTGCGGCCTGATGTTTGACCTGTCGGGACTGGGCGCATGGGGCGACCTGCCCTTCTTCGCCCGCGACCTGCCTGACATCACCACGCGGATCGGCGCGGGTTTTCTGCCGCCGCCTGCCCTGACCTTTGCCGCGCTCGAGCGGTGCCAACCTGATGATGCGCGCGTCGTCATTCTGGGGCAAGACCCCTATCACACACCTGGAAAGGCTGATGGGCTGGCGTTCTCCATTCCTGACGGTTTTGGTGGTCGCCTTGACAGTCTGGGAAATATTTTCAAGGAAATTCAGAGCGATACAGGCAAGATGCGCCGCAAAACATCACTTGATGACTGGGCCGGTCAGGGTGTGCTTTTGCTCAACACCGCGCTCAGCGTGCCACAAGGCCAGCCCAAAGCCCATGCAAAGATCGGCTGGTCCCGCCTTGTGCAACAGGTCCTTGAACGGCTTGACGACCAACCGCGCGCGTTCTTGTTGTGGGGCGCACCCGCGCAGGGCTTTGCCGCCCCCCTTGCCGCCCATCATCTGATCTTGCGGGCACCGCATCCCTCGCCCCTGTCGGCCCATCGGGGGTTTTTCGGCGCGCGCCCATTTTCAAAGGTGAACCAGTGGCTTATTGAACAGGGCCAAGAGCCAATCAACTGGGCGGACCCATGAGCGATATTCTGCAAAAGATCAAAACCTACAAACTGCAAGAAGTGGCAGCGCGCAAAGCGACGGTCCCGCTGGCCGAGGTCGAGGCGCGGGCCAAAGATGCCCCGCCCACCCGCGGTTTCGCACGTGCGTTGTCGGATGCGGCCCGTGAAGGCTATGGCCTGATCGCAGAGATCAAGAAGGCCAGCCCGTCCAAAGGGTTGATCCGCGCCGATTTCGACCCGCCTGCGCTGGCGCAGGCCTATGCGGCGGGTGGGGCCACCTGTCTGTCGGTCCTGACCGACACCCCGTCATTTCAAGGTGCTGACAGCTACCTCACTGCCGCACGCGCGGCCGTGGACCTGCCCGCCCTGCGCAAGGATTTCATGTATGACCCCTATCAGGTGGCCGAGGCGCGCGCGCTACATGCCGACTGCATCCTGATTATCCTTGCCAGCGTCAGCGACACGCAAGCGCAGGAGCTTGAGGACGCCGCGACACAATGGGGCATGGATGTCCTGCTAGAGGTCCACGACGCGGACGAACTGGAACGCGCCTGCGCGCTGAAGTCCCCGTTGATGGGGATCAACAACCGCAATCTCAAAACCTTTGAAACGACGCTCGACACCACGCGTACCCTGTCAAAACTGGTGCCTGCCGACAGAATGATTGTTTGCGAAAGCGGGCTGAACACGCCTGCAGAACTGGCCGACATGGCCCGCTATGGCGCGCGCTGTTTCCTGATCGGCGAAAGCCTGATGCGGCAGGATGATGTTGCCACCGCGACCCGAAATCTACTGGCAAATCCGGCCAAGGGGGCGCGGTGATGACGGGGCTTTCGCATTTCGACGGTGACGGCAAGGCCCATATGGTCGATATTTCGGACAAGCCTGTGACGGCTCGCACTGCAATAGCCGAGGGTTACATCAAAATGACCACGGCGACATTGGCCCTGATCACCGAAGGCCGCGCCGACAAAGGCGATGTGCTGGGCATCGCGCGGATCGCAGGGATCATGGGCGCCAAGAAAACCGCCGAACTGATCCCGCTTTGCCACCCTCTGCCCATCACCAAGGTCGCGCTGGACCTGACCCCCGACACCGCCCTGCCCGGCATCCGCATCACCGCCACGGTGAAAACCGGCGGGCAGACGGGCGTGGAAATGGAGGCGCTGACCGCCGTCAGCACCGCCGCGCTGACGGTCTATGACATGGTCAAGGCGGTGCAAAAAGACATGGAGATCGGCGGCATCC
>JBFEQR010000261.1:0-4272 GCA_041549425.1 Yoonia sp.
CGCCTGGTTGCGGCTCGCTGGGCCGACGAGCGGGAAGCGGGGGGCAAACACAACATCTTTATCGAGGTGTTGGACCGCTACGGCAACCGTACCAGCGGCCAGTGGGTCACGATCCACGCCGATTACCTTGTCAGCGCCAGCATCCAGCAAAGCGCGCGTATAGCCGCCATTGCCAAATGTGCCATCCAGCCAGACCCCAGAAACAGGCGAGACCGCTGCAATGAGCGGTCTAATCAGAACAGGGATATGCGGTTGGGTTTCAGCGGCAGCAGACATAACTCATCCCCCCAGCAGGATGAGCGGATCAAAGCCATCCTCCTGCTGATCCAGCCAATCGGCCAGACCGTCATCCACCTCTTGGGTGTAAGTCTCGGCCTTCCAGATTTCGAAATGGTCACCCAGACCCATGAACCGTAATTCGCCGTCGGTCAGCCCCAGCTTCTTGCGCTGCGCAATCGGCATGACGGTGCGCCCGTCTTTGTCGACTTCCAGCATGATGGATTGACCGATAATCAGGCGCGACAGCTTGTCCTTTTCAGGCGAGCCGCGCTTGAGCGCGTTGATCTGCGCCACAACCGCGTTGAATTCATCAACGGTATAGCCGTGCAGCTGGTTCTTCAGGTGATTGCCATAAAGAAGGTACATGCGCGGGGACAGACCAGACGTCCAATCGGGATCACCGGCTTCAAGCACACGGCGAAAATCCGCAGGGATCGACATGCGTCCCTTTGCGTCCACCTTCTGGGTGTGTGTGCCTGTAAAACTCAGAACCACTGTCCTTTGGCCCCTTCCCCCGAAATTCCTTTAGATGTGAGAACGGCGGATCGATCTGCTGCCACTGATCAATCCGCCGTCTCGTCCCTTAGCGGGAAGTCCGACTGCGCGTGCCACCTGGGGGGATGTCTGCTCGCTCACGCGCCGGATCTATTGGGTAAGGACGAAGCCTGTATGAAACCTGCTTTTTGCCGGTTGGGGTTCTTAAGATGCCCCTTTGAAAGTCGTGTTCGTCTTTACCGTAAAACAGTTGTGACACCAGTTTGACTTTCGATCAACAGTTTTTTGGGAATTCATGGAACCTTATGGCTTTTGACAGTGATGGACGCCATTGATCGCGGCTAGGGAAAATGCAAATAAAGGATACAGGTAGGCCTTTTGACACATAAGACCACTATATATGGATATATGTGGTGAGATTCGCGCCCCCGAGGAACCACGAAAATAATTTCGACGAAGCAGTCAAATCCGTCGAAAATACCACCTTCTCGCCCTTATCAGCGCTGGTCCCCGTCAGAATCAAGCAGAGTTCAATTTGATTCCATGATTTCCCGAAAGCTTTGGCAAGAACGCCACAGTTTTAGCTTTCAAGCGCCTTGTGCATCACGAAAGCATCAACGTCGCCAAGGCGCGGGTGAACGAAAGCCGCAGGGATGGTTCCGACCTTTGCAAAGCCCAGCCGTTCCCACAGACGGACCGCGCCTTCGTTGCTGGCCAGAACAAGATTGAACTGCATCGCGCGATATCCCAATGCGGCGGCGGCGGTCTGGCTGTGCTGGCACATTTGCGCAGCGATCCCCTGCCCCTGTGCCGCAGCATCGACGATATAGCCGCAATTACACACATGCGCGCCGCCACCGGCCTGATTGGTCTTGATGTAATATGTGCCCACAATCCGCCCCGCATCCTCGGCGACATAGGCAGCGCGGGCCTGCGTCACCCAATAGTCAAGCGCCGCATCGCGGCTGATCCTGGGATCAACGGCATAGGTTTCGCCCGCGCGGAAAACATCGCGCAACAGCGGCCAGATGGCATCATGGTCGTCAGGCGTCGCCAGTCGTATCGTGATCACGCAATCCCCCCGTCGATAAAGCGACGCGCCAAGGCGCGGTATGCATCCGCCATCGGACCATCACCCGCCGCAATCGGCGTACCGGCATCGCCTGCAAGGCGTGTATCCAGATCAATCGGCAACGCGCCAAGGAACGGCACCCCGATCTTTTCGGCCTCCGCCGCGACCCCGCCCTGCCCGAAGATATGGCTTTCGGTGCCGCAGGTCGGGCAAACGAAGGTCGACATGTTCTCGATCATGCCCAAGACAGGCGTGCGCAGCGAACTGAACATGTCCAGCGCTTTGCGCGCATCCAGAAGGGCCACATCCTGCGGCGTACTGACGATCACAGCGCCCATTAGTTCGGTTTTCTGGCACAGCGTCAACTGCACATCCCCCGTGCCCGGTGGTAGATCGACGATCAGCACGTCCAACTCCCCCCATTGCACCTGCCCCAGCATCTGTTGCAGCGCGCCCATCAACATAGGCCCACGCCAGACAACCGCCTTGCCCTCTTCCATCATCAGTCCTATCGACATCATGGTGACGCCGTGTGCGTGCAGCGGGATGATCGTCTTGCCATCAGGCGACCCGGGTCGCTTGTTCACGCCCATCATACGCGGCTGGGACGGGCCATAGATATCGGCATCCAGCAAACCAACCCGACGCCCCTCGCGGGCCAATGCGACGGCAAGGTTTGACGACACGGTTGATTTACCCACCCCGCCCTTGCCCGACCCGATTGCCAGAATGCGGTCAACACCGGTCGGCCTTGACGGGGCCGCTTGCGGCGTCGGATGGCGCCCGACCTTGAGCGATGGCGGCTCTGGCGCCTTGGGGGCGGGACCGTGTGCTGTCAGAATCACCGTCGCAGTTTCCACACCCGGCAGACGCCGCACGATGTCTTCGGCAGCGCGCCGCACACCGTCCATCTTGGCCGCCTGCGCCGGATCGGCAGCTTCAATCACGAAACGAACACTGCCGCCCTCGATCTGGAGCGCGCGGATCATGTCGGAAGACACCAGATCCTGACCACCGGGCAACGTCAGCCGCGACAGGGCGCCTAGTATTTCATCACGGGTCACAGACATGGCAGATCCTTCATTTTTAAAAGTGATTAGATTTCCATCACCATTTGACCCGTTTTGCGCAGATCGCAAGCCTCTGAGCCGCAGATGAGCCAAATATGACAAAATCACGACAATAGGTCAGCTTTGCTTATGCACTTTCTGCATAGCAGCATTGTCGAAACAAATATTGTGCACCTGCAGCATCCACCTACATACTGGCCACAACAGCAGCGCAGTGAGCGCACAACGCACAGATAAATTGAGCAACACAATGACCGTACAAATAGAAACATTCTTTGGAGCCCCTGCCATTTCCGCCCGCTTTGCCGCGCTGCGCGAAAAAATGGTCGAGGCCGCAACAAAGCGCAAAACATACCTGACCACACTGAGTGAGTTGGAAAACCTGACATCACGCGATCTTGCAGACCTTGGCATTGCGCCAAGCTCGATCCGCGACATCGCATATGAGGCCGCTTACGGCAAATAAACAGAATTCGGATCTGCGTCCTCCTCCCTGAAAATGCAGATCTGGACACGACCCGACGCTTCACCTCCTCCCGAGGCTTCGGGTCCTCAATAAGGTGGCGACATTCACCTCCTCCCGGATGTCGCCACTTTACGCAGAATTCGGAACCGCCCACCTCCTCCCGGGCTGGAACCGATAAATACCGCAAGGCAAGCGCACCTCCTCCCGCGCCGCGCTTTGTGAAGAAACGCCAAGCTCGCCTCCTCCCTGAGCGGACGCGTTTGAACATAAGAAACGGTCATGCCTACCTCCTCCCGGGCATGGCCGTTTTTTTATTTTCGGCAGCGGTTTGTTGTGCTTCCATTCCGAAGACCGCCGCGTATGGTCGCGTCATGACCTACGAAATCCTGATCGCCCTCATCGGCTTTGCCTTCGCCAGTTCAGTCACACCCGGGCCCAACAACCTGATGCTGATGGCGTCCGGTGCCAATTACGGCCTGGGCCGCACTGTGCCACATATGCTGGGCATCTCGCTGGGGCATGCGTTCATGGTCGCAATGGTGGGCGTTGTGTTGTTGCAGGTGTTCGAGACCTACCCCGTACTCAACCTGATCCTGAAAGTGCTGAGCGCCAGCTATATGATCTGGCTGGCGTGGAAGATCGCAAACGCTGTGCCCCCGGAAGCCAAAGAAGTGACCGGCAAACCGTTTACTTTCCTACAAGCCGCCGCCTTCCAATGGGTCAACCCCAAGGCGTGGTTCATGGCGATCACCGCGATCAGCGCTTATGCGCCACAGGATCAGGGCGTGTTGATCGGATCGCTGCTGGTTGCGGCGGTCTTTGCGACCGTCAACCTGCCATCGGTGACCGTCTGGGCCTGGATGGGTGTGCAAGTCCGCCGCTGGCTGGGC
>JBFEQR010000262.1:0-4264 GCA_041549425.1 Yoonia sp.
CCGGCTTCGGGTGCAGTAAAGCGGGGCAGGTAATGTGGTCCGCCTGCCTTGGGGCCTGTGCCTGATAGCCCTTCGCCTCCAAAGGGCTGACTGCCGACAATAGCGCCGATCTGGTCGCGGTTGACGTAGATATTACCCGCTTGAACCTTTTCAACGACGGTCTGGACGCGGTCATCAATGCGGCTGTGCAAGCCGAAGGTCAGGCCGTAGCCCGTGGCGTTGATAGCGTCGATCACGCTGTCCAACTCATGGGATTTGAAGGTCGCGACATGCAGGACCGGACCAAAGATTTCCTTTTCCATGTCGGCGATACCGTCAACGCGGATAGCAGTGGGCGCGATAAAGTGCCCGTCTTTGGGTGCCGCGATCTGGTGCAGGATGCGGCCTTCGGCTGCGGCAATGGCGATGTGATCTGCGATGCCCTTATGCGCGGCAGCGTCGATCACGGGGCCCACGTCGGTGGACAAATACCAAGGATCGCCCACGGTCAGTTCGTTCATTGCCCCTTTGAGCATCTTGAGCAGGTTGTCCGCGATGTCCTGCTGGACATAAAGGCAGCGCAAGGCAGAACAACGCTGTCCGGCAGAGCGGAACGCGCCATTGATGATGTCGCGCACAGCATGTTCGGGCAGGGCGGTGCTGTCGACGATCATCGCATTCAAGCCGCCGGTTTCGGCGATCAACGGTGTGCCGGGCGCACAATGCGCTGCCATATTCGCCCGGATCTTGAGGGCCGTTGCAGTTGATCCGGTAAAGGCCACACCATTGATCCGAGTGTCACCCGTCAAAGCGGCACCCACATCGCCGCCACCAGGCAGAAGTTGTAGTGCGGTGACCGGAACGCCTGCTTCATGCAGCAGGGCTACGGCACGGGTGGCGATGAGCGGCGTTTGTTCGGCAGGCTTTGCCAGAACAGCGTTACCAGCCGCGAGCGCCGCTGCGATCTGGCCTGTGAAGATCGCAAGCGGGAAGTTCCAAGGGCTGATGCAGGTCCAGACCCCGCGTGCCACTTGGCCGGCCTGTGCCTGAGCGGCGTAGTAGCGCAGGAAATCCACCGCTTCGCGCAGTTCGGCGACCGCGTCGGGCAGGCCTTTACCCGCCTCGCGCGTGAGGATGGTGAAAAGCGCGTCCGCGTTGGCCTCATAAGCGTCAGCGGCGGCGTTCAGAATGCGCGCGCGGTTTGCCACGGGTGCATCCCAGGGAGTGGCCGCCGAAAGGGCTGCCTGAATGTCACCAGTGGTCGCATTTTGCACATGGCCGACGACAGCGCCCGAAGTGGCAGGGTTGGTGACCGGTTGCGGGTTCTGGAGCCTCCGGCGGGGATATTTATGCTCGGAAGAAGTCAGGGGATGCGCGCTGAATTCGGTTTGCGCGTAGGGCGCACGGCCTTTCGCAATAGCGGCCAGCGTTGGGGCATGGGTCAGATCCCAGCCTTTGGAATTGATGCGTTCAGGTTGATAGAGGTCCGGCCCTTTTGTCAGATTGGGGGTGTCGCCAGCGCTGTCAAAAGGACAGGCGGCAACGGTTTCGGGGGTGACCTCTTCGTCGACGATCTGGTTGACGAAGCTGGAGTTCGCCCCGTTTTCCAGAAGGCGACGCACCAGATAGGCCAGCAGGTCTTCGTGTGCGCCTACGGGGGCGTAGATCCGGCAGCGTGTGTTCCGGGCGTTCAGAACGATCGTGTGCAGCGTTTCGCCCATGCCGTGCAGGCGCTGGAATTCGAAGTGATCCGTGCCGCAGCCCATTTGATCTGCGAGGTCAAGCACCGCCTGCACCGTGTGTGCGTTATGTGTGGCGAACTGCGGATAGATACGGTCGGTCATCCCCAGCAGTTTGCGCGCGTTGGCGATATAGCTGATGTCTGTGTGATATTTCGAGGTGAAGACGGGAAATCCGTCGATCCCTTCGACTTGGGCGCGCTTGATCTCGGCGTCCCAATAGGCGCCTTTGACCAGCCGGACCATGATCTTGCGGTCCAGACGTGTGGCCAGATCATGCAGGTAATCAAGCACGAGGGGCGCCCGTTGCCCGAAGGCCTGCACAACCACACCGAAGCCGTCCCAGCCAGCCAGCGCCGGTTCGGAAAGCACGGCGGTGATCACATCAAGCGACAGCGACAGCCTGTCGGCTTCTTCCGCGTCGATGTTGAACCCCATACCGGCCGACTTTGCCAGCAATGCCAGTGCCCGCACGCGCGGCACCAGTTCTTCCATGACGCGGGCCTCTTGGGCGACTTCGTAGCGCGGATGCAGGGCCGACAGCTTGACCGAGATGCCGGGGTTTTCCGCGACGCTTTCCCTATTGCAATGTTCGGCAATCGCGCTGATCGCGCGGCTGTAGGACAGATGATAGCCGCGTGCGTCCGCATCGGTGCGTGCCGCTTCGCCCAGCATGTCGTAGCTGTAGGTGAAGCCCTTCTTCTGCATTCCTTCGGCGCGCTTCATTGCCTTGGTGATGTCTTCGCCCAATACAAACTGCCTGCCCATTTCGCGCATCGCCCGCGCCACGGCAGTCCGGATTACCGGCTCGCCCAGCCGTTTGACAGCGCTGCGCAGGTGCCGCGTCAGGCCGGGCTTTTCATCATCAAGCACGCGTCCGGTCAGCATCAAGGCCCAAGTGGAGGCATTGACCAGAGATGACGCCGAATGTCCGAGGTGCTTGCCCCAGTCGGAGGGTGCGATCTTGTCTTCGATCAATTCGTCCATCGTATCGGCGTCCGGCACGCGCAACAGCGCCTCTGCCAGACACATCAGGGCGATCCCTTCATCGGTGGACAGGCCGTATTCGGCCAGAAATACCTCCATCAGGCCCGGTTCGGTGCTGGCGCGGATCTGGCGGACCAGTTCCGCGGCGCTGGCCGAAATGCGGGCACGGTCGCTGTCGGACAGGGCTGCCATCGCGATAAGATCGTTCACCGCGGCAGTTTCATCACGGTACATCGCCAGATCGATGTCGTGGCGCAGGGAAGGGGTGTGATCGCGTGGCATTGCAGGCTCCTGTCAAGGGGGATGCCCTAGGATATCGCAAGTTGACAGGTCGATCTGACTTCATTACTTTAAAATGGCAGTCTAGTGGACTGAAAGAGAGCGTAAATTGTGACTGAAAAGTTTTCTGACGTCGATCTGTTTGACCGCAAAATCCTTGATATCCTGAGCGTCGAAGGACGAATCAGCGTGACCGAACTGGCGCGGCGCATCGGGCTGTCAAAGTCGCCGACGCAGGCGCGCTTGAAGCGGCTGGAAGAAAGCGGCGTGATCCGCGGTTATCGCGCGCTTTATGATCCGATCCGGCTGGGGCGTGATCACGTGGCCTTTGTCGAGGTCAAACTGACCGACACGCGCGAGGCGGCATTGGCGGCCTTTAATGCAGCCGTCATTCGTGTACCCGAGGTTGAACAGTGTCATCTGATCGCAGGCGCCTTTGATTATCTGCTCAAGGTGCGCACGGCGGGGATGACCGGATATCGTGCCGTTCTGGCCGAAAAGATATCGACCTTGCCGCATGTTGCCAACACATCAACTTATGTTGCCATGCAGGCCGTCAAAGAAGAGGGGCTTTCGCCGGTTTCACCCCTGACAGGCGGAGCATCTTGACCAAGGGCTGATGTGCTTCAGATAATACAGCATGAAATGGATTGTTCCGCTTTGCCTTCTGGCCGCGCCCGCCTTTGCCGAGACTTGCCCGCCTGTGACGGATCATACCGACCGTCTGGCCGAAATCGTCACGCAATTACAGGCCGCCGAAAGCCAGGCCGAGGCCACCCCGCTGAACGCCGCATTGTGGGAGCTGTGGCTGGACGCCCCTGATGAGCTTGCCCAAGCTATGCTGGATGAGGGGATGGCGCGGCGCAACAATTTTGACTTTCTGGGTGCACGTGCCGCGTTTGACCGGTTGGTCGATTACTGTCCGGATTACGCGGAAGGGTATAATCAGCGCGCTTTTGCCAATTTTCTGGCGCGCGATCTTGAGGCGGCGCTTGTAGATCTGGACAAGACATTGGCGATCTTGCCCACACACACCGGTGCCTTGTCTGGCAAGGCGCTGACATTGATCGGGCTTGGTCGCAACGAAGAAGCACAGGTGGTGCTGCGGGCGGCGCTTGCGCTGAACCCTTGGCTGCAGGAACGCACTTTATTGACAGAACCCGCGGGCACCGACCTGTGATCGCGCTTGCGGGCGCGGGCGAGGCTGCTTAGGAATACACCCGTGCCCGCGTGGTGGAATGGTAGACACTGGAGACTTAAAATCTCTTGGCCGTATGGCC
>JBFEQR010000263.1:0-4249 GCA_041549425.1 Yoonia sp.
ATGGACGTGCAGATTGGTGAACCTGATGTGTCGCCGCTTCAGCTTCAGGGGCCGAATTCGGGCCTGATCATGCAAGAGCTTTTCGGCGAAAGCATCATGGACCTTAAATATTACTGGCTGCGCGAAGTTGATCTGGATGGCATTCCGCTGATCGTGTCGCGCACCGGCTGGTCCAGCGAATTGGGCTATGAGCTGTATCTGCGCGATGGCGCGATGGGCGATCAGCTTTGGGAGCGGATCATGGCGGCAGGTATGCAGCACGGTCTCAAGCCGGGTCACACGTCCTCGATCCGCCGGATTGAAGGTGGCATGCTGTCATATCATGCAGATGCGGACATCAATACAAACCCCTACGAGCTGGGCTTTGACCGCCTTGTGAACCTTGACATGGACGCCGATTTCATCGGCAAGGCAGCGCTGCGCCGCATCAAAGACGAAGGGCCCAAGCGCAAGCAGGTTGGTCTGGTGATTGATTGCGACCCGCTAACAGGTCCGAACACAACCTTCTGGACAATCAACCAAGGCGGCGAAGCGATTGGCAAGGTGACATCGGCGGTCTATTCGCCGCGCCTTGAAAAAAACATCGCGCTGGCGATGGTTGCCGCGGATGCAGCGGTGCTGGGGGCCGAGGTTGAAGTCGTGACAAAGTCAGGCCCGACAAAGGCGACTGTTGTCGAACGCCCGTTCTACGATCCAAAAAAGCAGATCGCGGCGGCCTAAGGCCTCTTTCATCACAGGCGGCGCGTATACCCATGGGGGTGCATGCGCCGCGTTCCCATCTATCGACGAGACTTCAGACATGTCCGACCTTTCCATCGAGCTGCATTGGCAGCGCGCCGAGCCCGTGTTTGCAACAGGCACCTATTCAAACGCACACACCGTGCAAATGAACAGACTGTATGACATCGCCGTGGATTCGGCCCCCGATTGGGGTGGCGATCCCGCACATACAAATCCCGAGCAAGCGCTCGCCTCGGCATTATCAAGCTGCCACATGATGACCTTCCTTGCGCTAGCCGCAAAGGCGGGCTGGCAGGTGGCCAGCTATCACGACTACGCCGAGGCCCATCTGGGCAAGAACCCCAAAGGGCAAATGTCGGTCACGCGGATTGATCTTCATCCTGTCGTGCGGTTCGACACCGGCTTTGCCGTCACCGATGCGCAAATGGCAGAGATGCAAGAGCGCGCGCACCGCTATTGCTTTATTGCCAACACCCTTGCGGACAGTGTCGAGATCAACATCCGCTAAGCCCCACGAAAAGGAGCAGCCCCATGGCGTCAAGCGACATTCTACTGCGTGACCCAAGCGATGACGGCATTCTGCGCCTGACGCTTAATGATGTGAAACGGCGCAATGCGCTTTCAGAGGCGATGCTGGGCACATTGGGCAAAGCTTTTGCCGAGGCAGGCAATGATCCTGCCGTGCGCGTGATCATCCTTGCGGCAAACGGTCCCGCCTTTTGTGCAGGTCACGACCTGAAAGAGATGACAGCGGGACGCAACGCCCCCGACGGCGGCAAGGCGTATTTCGCAAAAGTCATGTCCATGTGCTCTGGCGTGATGCAGGGCATCGTCAATTGCCCCAAGCCCGTGATTGCCGAAGTCACAGGCATCGCGACGGCCGCTGGCTGCCAGTTGGTGGCAAGCTGTGATCTGGCCATCGCAGCCGAGACCGCACAGTTCAGCACGCCGGGCGTTCACATCGGCCTGTTTTGTTCGACACCCATGGTCGCCCTGTCGCGCAATGTCGCAAACAAACACGCGATGGAAATGCTCCTGACAGGTGACATGACCTCTGCCACCCGCGCGAGCGAGATCGGGTTGGTCAACCGCGTGGCCTCCGAAGATACCCTGCAAGACGCCACCACTGAAATGGCCCGCAAGATCGCATCCAAATCAAGCATGACGCTGGCCACAGGCAAGCGCGCCTTTTACGCACAGCGCGAGATGCCGCTGACCGAGGCCTATGACTATGCCTCTTGGGTGATGGTCGAGAACATGCTTGCGCAGGATGCGCAAGAAGGGATCGGCGCTTTCATTGAAAAGCGCGCGCCAAAGTGGCAGGATGCCTGAGGCATGAAAGCAAACCCCTATAACACCGATCTGGACCGCAATCCGGCAAACCATCAGCCGCTGACACCGCTCACGTTTCTGGAACGTGCGGCCACGGTTTTCCCCGATCACACGGCGATCATCCACGGCGCGCTGCGGCGCAGCTACGCAGAGTTCTATGAACGCTCAAGGCAACTTGCCTCAGCGTTGGCGCAGCGCGGTATCGGGCGGGGCGATACTGTTTCGGCCATGCTGCCCAACACGCCAGCCATGCTTGAGTGCCATTATGGCGTGCCAATGTGCGGGGGTGTTCTGCATTCGATAAATACACGGCTGGACGCGACGATTATCGCCTTTCAGCTTGATCACGCCATGTCAAAGATCGTCATCGTGGATGCCGAGTTCATGCCGCTGATGCAAGAAGCGCTGGCCTTGGCCGAGGTCACACCGCTGGTGATCCAGGTTGACGACCCCGCCTATGACGGCGCAAGGGCTGCGTTTGACGGGGCCGACTACGAAAGCTTCCTTGGTCATGGCGACCCCGCGTTCGCTTGGCTGATGCCCGAAGACGAATGGGATGCGATCTCGATCAATTACACATCGGGCACAACCGGCGATCCCAAAGGCGTCGTGTCGCACCACCGTGGCGCATATCTTTTGGCGCAGGGCAACGCGCTGACCACCTCAATGCGCAAACACGCCGTCTACCTGTGGACACTGCCGATGTTTCACTGCAACGGCTGGTGTTTTCCGTGGACGCTTTCTGCGATTATCGGCACGCATGTTTGCCTGCGCCAAGTGCGCGCCGCGCCGATCTGGAACGCATTGGCGGATGAGAAAGTGACGCAACTGTGCGGCGCGCCGATCGTTATGTCGCTGCTCATCTCTGCGCCCGCAGAGGTGCAGCGTGCCCTCGACCATCAAGTGCAGTTCTTCACGGCTGCCGCGCCGCCGCCTGAAAAGCTGCTGGCGGACATGAAAACGGCAGGCTTTGACGTCACCCACCTTTACGGGCTGACCGAAACCTACGGTCCCGCCGTTGTGAACGACTGGCACGAAGGCTGGTCATCTTTGCCAAGCGATGAACAGGCGCGGCTTAAATCGCGTCAGGGCGTCCGCTATCTGCCCCTTGAAGGGCTTGATGTGCTTGACCCTGAAACCATGAAACCGGTGCCGCGCGACGGCCAAACCATGGGCGAAGTCATGTTCCGCGGCAACGTCGTGATGAAAGGCTACTTCCGCAACCCTACAGCCACGCAAAAAGCCTTTGAAGGTGGCTGGTTCCATTCCGGCGATCTGGGTGTCGTCCATCCCGATGGCTACATCCAACTCAAGGACCGCTCGAAGGACATCATAATCTCGGGCGGTGAAAACATCTCGTCCATCGAGGTGGAAGAAGTGCTTTACAGCTACCCTTCCATCGAAATCGCGGCGGTCGTCGCCATGCCTCACGAGAAATGGGGCGAAACACCTTGTGCCTTTGTCGAACCGACGTTGGGCGAAGAGATCGACACCGACGCGCTGCGCAATTGGTGTCGCGACAGGCTGGCCTCCTACAAGGTTCCGGGGGAATTTATCGTAACAACGATCCCCAGAACCTCTACCGGAAAGATCCAGAAGTTCGTTCTGCGAGAGCGCGCGAAAGAACTGGTTTTGAAAAGCTGAACCAGCCACCCGAAAATTGCAGCATGGTTGCCTTCCCCGCCTATCTGGTCGGTTAGGTCAATCACATCACGCGCGCTTGTCCGCCCTCCGGCAGGGCCAGTAGGATGTTGGTGATCACAGACGGCTGGCTTGCCGCCGCCATAGTGCGGATCGCGTGTTGCGTGACGCGATCCACTTCGCAGAACCGGTCCTTCGTCGCTTGCCCCACTGCGCAGCAACCCAAAGCCTATGCTGGAACGACGATCTTCTGATCATCCTCAGGCGCATCAAGCGGCAGGTGGTTATCCTCAAGAACCAGAATGTTTTCGATACCGATCACGTCGCTCTTGGTTTTATAGCCGATCACATCTTCGACGTTCATGTCGCGGTGCCGTGCCATCAGCATCGTCTCTTCTGACGAAAAGTTCGTCAGACCGCGCGCGACCTCTGCGCCATCCTCGTCGTAGACATGCAGCACATCGCCTTTGACAAAATCGCCCTGAATCGAAAGCACGTCATTCCGTCCGATGCCGCACTCACCCGCAACCATTGC
>JBFEQR010000264.1:0-4248 GCA_041549425.1 Yoonia sp.
CTTGGCCGCCCCTTCCCATCTGGTGTGCCACCCGAAAAGCGCCGACAACATAGCGGCTGTGGCCTTGGGATCAGACACTGTGACGTTGACGTGTTCAAGATATGCCATCTTTCACACCCTCCGTTTGAATACATTGATCAGGCGGGACAATCCGCGCGGCGTCGTTTTGCGGGCCATATCCCGAAAGCAGCCGCAATCAAGATCATGCCCCCAGCCCATGCCATCGCGCTTCATTGCCGCCAAAGCATCGGAATCGGCGCAATAGCGTTTTGTGTGTTGGCTCACCATTTGAAATCTCCTCTATCGAATCACACATGAATCTGTTGTCATTCCTCAAGTGCACTTGAGGTAAAGGATTTTCTTCATGACCACCGGATTATCAATTGGCGACCTGTCGGAACGGACGGGCCTCGCGGTCTCGGCCATCCGTTTCTATGAGACACATGACATCATCAAACCGGTGCGCAACAAAGGTGGGCACCGGCGGTATGGTCGCCATGACATTAGGCGTTTGTCCTTTGTTATTGCGGCACAAAAACTGGGGTTTCCTCTGGCCGAGATCGCACCCCATCTGCGCCGCCTACCCGATCACAAGGCCCCCTCCAAGGCGGACTGGACACGCATTAGCCGCAGCTTTCGCAAGCAGATCGACGCGCGGATCGCCGCCCTTGAAGACCTGCGCGACGAGCTGGACGGTTGCATCGGTTGCGGATGTCTGAGCCTGAAATCATGTGCACTTTATAATCCTGACGACATAAAAGGGCGCGAAGGCACGGGCCCGCGGAATTTGAAGGCGACAGCCACTTGACTTCGCCCCGCATTGCCCGTTCCTCTGCGCGCCATGGAACTTTCGCATCGCATCACACATATCACCGCCGGTGGCTCTGACGGGTGGGACGTCTTTTACAAGGCGCGCCGCATGTTGGCCGCAGGCGAACCCGTCATTGAACTGACCATCGGTGAGCATGACATCCGTACCAGCACCGCCATTCTGGACGCCATGCACAAGGCCGCTTTGGGCGGGCACACAGGCTATGCCATGGTGCCGGGAACGGAACAACTGCGGGGCACAGTGGCCGCAAGGGTCGCCGCACGCACCAATGTGCCCACCACCGTCGACAACATTCTGATTACCCCCGGCGGTCAGGCGGCCCTTTATGCGGCCCATAATGCGGTCTGCGATCCCGGTGAAACCGCCGTCTACATCGACCCGTTCTATGCGACCTATCCCGGCACCCTGCGCGGGGCAGGCGCCGTCCCAAAGGCCCTTGTCACCAGCCCCGACACGTTGTTCCAGCCCACCAAGGATGCCTTGATGCAGGCAACGAAAGGCGCACGCAGCCTGTTGATCAACACGCCCAACAACCCCACCGGCGTCGTCTATTCCGCCCAAACACTGGCCGATATCGCCGAGGTCTGTATCGCCAACGATCTATGGCTGATTTCGGACGAGGTCTATGACACCCAAGTCTGGGAAGGCGCCCATATCAGCCCGCGCAGCCTGCCCGGGATGGCCGAGCGTACGCTTGTCGTTGGTTCCATGTCGAAAAGTCACGCCATGACCGGCAGCCGCATTGGCTGGATTTGCGGACCTGAAAAGGCGATTGCCGCCCTACAGAATATGGCGACCCACACAAACTATGGCGTGCCCGGCTTTATTCAGGATGCGGCCGAATTTGCCCTCAAACAGGGTGATGATGTCGAACAAGAGGTCGCGGCCCCGTTTCGCCGCCGCCGTGATCTGACCATGACCGCGCTGGAAGGTCAAAACGTGGTGCGTGCCGTTCCCGCACAAGGGGCCATGTATGTGATGCTCGATATCCGCGCGACAGGCATGAACGGTGAGGAATTTGCCAACGCGCTGCTGGATCAAGAGCTGATCGCTGTCATGCCTGGCGAAAGTTTCGGACAGGCAGCTGCGGGGCATGTGCGCGTCGCGATGACGGTGAATGATGACGCCTATATCGATGCGCTGACGCGGCTGGTCGCGTTTGCGCAGGCGCGCGCGGCCTAGGGCGTTGCGATCAGGCCACCGGTGACGGGATGTGGCACACCTGTGGTTTGTGGACTGGATAGTGGCAGACCGCGTGCCGCGCGCACCGCGAGGTAGGCAAAGGCCTGCGCCTCAAGCATATCCCCGTCCATGCCCGCGTCTTCGACCGGTACGACATCACAGGCCAACGCCTCCGCCAACCCCTGCATCAGCGTCCGGTTCCGGCGCCCGCCCCCTGCGACAAGGACCCGATCAACCTTGCTCGGGCACAGCGCCAGACCGCTTGCCACGCTTTGCACCACTGCTGCGGCAAGCGTGGCCATGGCATCTGCATCGCCAAGACCCGCCACATCAGCCGCCAGTCCTGCGAATGCATCCCGATCCAGCGATTTCGGCGCGGGGCGGGCAAAATAGGGATGCGCGGCAAACCGCGCCAAGACATCGCGATCCGCGATCCCCAGTCCGGCAAGCGCACCGTCCTTGTCATATGGCACCCCCAAACGCGCCGTCATCAGATCATTCATCGGTGCATTGGCAGGACCTGTATCGAACGCCAGCAAAGCCGCGGGTTCGGCGGGATCATCACAGGACGGATCGACCCATGTGATATTGCCGACCCCCCCGAGGTTCAAAAAGGCGACAGGCGCTTTGGCCCCCATCCATTTGGCCAGCGCAAAGTGATAGAACGGGGCCAATGGTGCGCCCTGCCCGCCTTGCGCCACGTCATTGCTACGAAAATCCCATGCCACCGGGTAGCCTAGTGCCCGCGCCAGCCGCGCACCGTCCCCGCATTGATGGGTGCCGCGACCACCGGGATCATGGGCAAGGGTCTGGCCGTGAAATCCAGCGATATCAATGCCTTTGAAACCACCCATGACAGCCAGATGGGCATCCTCGACAACCTCGGCGGCCTCTGTCACGCCGTCGCTGGGCCACCGCCCCAGATGGGCCGCCAGTATCCTTTGTGCGTCGGTGCTGTAGGCGCGGTAACCACAGGGTCCAAAGCCAAACAGCGTGACCCCGTCAGTCTCGATCACGGCCGCATCCACGCCGTCCAGCGATGTGCCCGACATTGTGCCAAGCGCCGTCACTCTGCCTGACTGCAACATCCGCTTTCCCTTCGATCCTTGCGCCACTATAGAGTGCCCCGAGACGCAAACAGGAACAAGCCTATGACCTACCATCCGAAATCCGAGTTTATGAACGTCATGATGACGCGCGGCTTTCTGGCCGACTGCACAGATTATCAGGGCCTTGATGACGCGCTAAGCCATGGCATTGTTCCTGCCTATATCGGCTTTGACGCCACGGCCAAATCGCTGCACGTGGGATCGCTGATCCAGATCATGATGCTGCGCTGGCTGCAAAAGACGGGCCACAAACCGATCACCCTGATGGGCGGGGGCACCACGAAAGTCGGTGATCCGTCATTCCGCGCGGATGAGCGGCCCTTGTTGGGACCGGAACAGATTGACGAGAATATCGCAGGCATCAAAAAGGTGTTTTCTGCTTACCTGAGCTATGGCGACGCCCCCACTGGCGCGTTGATGCTGAACAACGCAGAATGCCTTGATGACCTCAAATACCTCGACTTCCTGCGCGACATCGGGCGGCATTTTTCGATCAACCGGATGTTGTCGTTCGAAAGCGTGAAATCGCGGCTGGACCGCGAACAATCGCTGTCGTTCCTTGAATTCAACTACATGATCTTGCAGGCCTACGACTTTCTTGAACTGAACCGCCGCTACGGCTGTCTGCTGCAAATGGGCGGGTCGGATCAATGGGGCAATATCGTCAATGGTATCGACCTGACGCGCCGTGTGCTTGACCATGAAATCTACGGCCTGACCTCGCCCCTGCTGACCACAAGCGACGGCAAGAAGATGGGCAAGTCGCAAACCGGTGCGGTCTGGCTAAACGCGGATATGTGCAGCCCTTATGAATTCTGGCAGTTCTGGCGCAACACCACAGATGCCGACACGGGCCGTTTCCTGAAGCTTTACACCGAATTGCCGGTGGAAGAATGCGACCGTCTGGGCGCGCTGGAAGGGTCGGAGATCAACGCCGCCAAAATCATCCTAGCTAACGAAGTCACCACGCTTTTGCACGGGGCAGAGGCCGCAAAGGCAGCAGAGGCCACCGCACGCGAAGTGTTCGAGAAAGGCGGCATCGGGGATGACTTGCCCACACTGACCCTGACCGCCGAAGACATCGGCGACGGCATGTCCATCGTACAGATCATCGTCAAGTCCGGC
>JBFEQR010000265.1:0-4222 GCA_041549425.1 Yoonia sp.
GAATTTGTCGGCACAGAAAACTATTCCGAGCTTTTCGCCGATCCGACATTCTTGATCGTGGTCAAGAACAACCTGCTTTACGCGGGCGTCACGATCCCGGTGTCAATTTTCATTGCGCTGTCGATGGCGCTGTGGGCCAATGGCAAGATCCGCGCACGCGGCTTTGTGCGGACCGCCTATTTCACCCCCACGGTGCTGCCAATGATCGCCGCCGCAAACCTGTGGCTGTTCTTCTACACCCCAGGCCTGGGTGTGCTGGACCAGATCGGCAGCCTGTTCGGCTTGCCGTCCGTAAACTGGCTGGGCCAGCCCGAAACCGCACTTTGGGCCATCATCATCGTGACGATCTGGAAAGAGGCGGGGTTCTTCATGATCTTCTACCTCGCCGCGTTGCAGACGATCCCCGAGGACCTCAAGGAAGCTGCCGACATCGAAGGCGCCAGCCGCTGGACCTATACCCGCCGCATCGTGTTGCCGCTGTTGATGCCGACGACGCTGTTCATCGCCGTGAACGCTATGATCAATTCGGTCAAGCTGATCGACCATTTGTTCATCCTGACCAAAGGCGGGCCGTCAGATGCGTCCAAACTGATCCTGTATTATATCTATGAGATGGCATTCGCCTTCTTTGACGCCCCAAGTGCGGCGGCCATGACGATGATGGTGATCGCGGTGTTGGGGATCGTAGCGGCCGTGCAGTTCCTCTACCTCGACAAAAGGACGCATTACCAATGAAGAGCCTGACCAAATTCATGGACAGCTTCGGCGCGATCCTGCTGGCGATCATCTGGATTGCACCCCTTCTTTTTGCCTTCTGGGCAGCGACCCACTCCACCTCTGACGCGGTCAACCTGAACCTGTTCTCGCCTTGGACACTTGAGAATTTCCGCATCGCTTGGGCCGGTGCGCCGTGGCTGAAGTATTTCGTCAACACCTTCATGCTTGTGACCGTGATCCTGATTGGCCAGTTCATCCTGACCACCTTGGCGGGCTTCGCCTTTGCGCAACTTCAGTTCCCCGGCAAGGATTTTCTATTCATTCTGGTGCTGATGCAGCTATTCATCCTGCCAGAAGTATTGATCGTGGAAAACTATGCCATGATCTCACGGCTTGGTTTGTTCGATACGATCCTTGGCGTTGGCATGCCCTATATGGCCAGCGCGTTTGGCATTTTCCTGATGCGCCAGGCCTTTAAGGGCGTCCCGATTGAATTGCACGAGGCGGCACGGATCGAGGGCTGCGGTTTGCTGGGCATATTGTGGCGGGTCTACGTGCCTTTGGCGAAACCCACATATCTGGCCTATGCGCTGGTGTCGGTGTCGACCCACTGGAATAACTTTCTATGGCCGCTGATTGTCACTAATTCGCCCGAGACACGCCCCCTGACCGTGGGCCTGTCAATCTTTGGCGCACCCGAAAACGGCGTCGATATCAGCGTCATTTCGGCGGCAACACTGATGTCCGTTGCCCCGTTGCTGCTCGCATTCCTGATCTTTCAACGCCAATTCGTGCAGGCCTTCCTGCGTGCAGGGATCAAATGACGACGATCCTGCAAATCTCAGACACGCATATCGTGGCCGAAGGCGCGCTGGTGTCCGGGCGGTTGGATACGTCTGACGCCTTGGCGCGGCTGGTAGCACGGATCACCGGCATCCGCGACCAGATCGGGCCGATTGACGCGCTCTTGATCAGCGGCGATGTAAGCGATGACGGCAGCGCCGAAAGTTACGCGCGTTTCAAATCGCTTATAGCGCCCCTGGACCTGCCGACCTATGTCATCACGGGCAACCATGACGCACGCGATCCGATGCGGGCCGCCTTCGCACGGGACCTGCCAGCCAACGGCCCATTGAACTGGACCCGCCGTGTCGGTGGCATCCATCTGATCGGGCTTGATACATTGGTCGAAGGACAGGGGGCGGGAACGCTATCGTCCGACAGTCTGTCCTTCCTGCAAAGCGCCTTGTCCCAAGCGGGGGATGCGCCGGTCCTCCTGGCACTGCATCATCCGCCCTTTGCCTGCGGCATCGGTTTCATGGACAAGATCGGGCTGACCAACCGGCAGGCCCTGCGCGATATCCTGGCCGGCTTTGGCGGCACGCTGCGCATTGTCTGCGGCCATATCCACAGTATGATCGTCAGCGATGTCGCGGGCCACATTGCCATCTCTGGGCCGTCGCCTGCCAGCACTTTTGCTTATGATCTGCGAGCGGATGCGCCGGTTGGGTACACGACACAAGAGGATGGCTGCCTGTTGCACCGTTGGGACGCAGGGTTTCAATCGATCAGGATCGGGCCCGAATCCGGATTAGGGCCCTTTCCGTTCTGATGGCCGGACCTAGAAGAAAGCAAATCCGGTGAATGAACCGCATGCAATCCAACTCCTGATACACATCGCTGGCGTTGCGGCCCTGTTGATCTGGTCCGTGCGCTTTATCCAGTGTGGATGGCTCCTTTTTTGCAAGTACCTTTTTTTGTGGATGGGGTCTTGTCAGAAGCAGTCTTGTGTTCGGCCTGTTAGCGCGACGCACATGGCGGCTGGCCCAGATGGTTTCCACCAGCCAGGTCCCATTCCGCACATCAAACAGCAAGCGTTCAGGGCAAAGCACGGGGCGTCTTGGTTTTAGGGCTGACAAATTTCCATCACTTCACTGGTCTTGCAAACTCTTGTTTCTGCGTTGGTGCGTTCAAACGGTTCTCACTTTGTATGGTTCATTTCGTATCAGCACGGCCCAGATCATGCGGGCAGTTTTGTTGGCCATGGCAATCGCTGCCACCCTGCTTGGCTTGCGTGACAGGATGTCCGCAAACCATGGATCAAACCTTTCCGGCTCCGTCCTGATGGCCCGAATACGGGAGGTCATGCCAAGGACCAGCAATCGGCGTATGTACGGATCTCCCATCTTCGAGATGCAGCCTAACAGCTTCGCAGATGGCCGCAGCATCAACAGCGTCTGACTTGCCACGTTTGACGTAGGGCTTCACATAAGCTGGTGGGATCAGCTTGACGTTATGACCCAGTTTGATCAGTTCAGACCCGCTCGACGGTGACGGTCGAGCTTGAGTAGACCGCGATGTGGTCCTTGATGGCGGCGTCGTCGGGTTTGGGGGCTTCATAGCTCCAGGCGGCGTTCTCGATGGCCTCAAGACCCATCTTCGTCCTCAGATGGCGTATCCGGTAGCGCCTCAGGGATGTTCCCTCCCTGCGCAGACAGGCTGCGATCCGGCCGCCGGCGAAGAACGGATACCTTCCGACAGATCCTGTGCAATCATCCCGGAGCACATCACCATGCGGATCTACAATGGCCAGACGATCAACAACAGCGGCACACTGACGACGACCACGAGGACCTCGACCACAAGTCCCAACCGCCAGTAATCACCGAAGCGGAAGCCACCGGGGCCAAGGATCAAGGTGTTGTTCTGATGTCCGATTGGCGTGAGAAAGGCGCAGGAGGCGCCGATCGCGACGGCCATCAGGAAACTGTCCGGATTTACCCCAAGTGTGGCGGCAATTCCAAGGGCGATGGGGCAGAGGATGGCCGCGGTGGCGGCGTTGTTCATCACGTCCGACAGGAACATGGTGGTGATCAACACCACTGCCAATGCCGCGACAGGGTTGCCTTGTGCGATGGTCTCGACCAGAAGCCGCGCCAGCAGATCGGCGGCCCCGGTCGTCTGCATCGCGCCCGCAACCGGGATAAGTGCGGCCAGCAGAACGATGATCGGCCAATCAATCGACGTATAGATTTTCCTCAGGGGGACCGTGCGCAACAGCATCGAGGCCAGAACCCCAAACGCAAAGCCCAGGGGGGCAGGCAGCAGGCCCAGCGTCACAATGGCGATCGCTCCCAGCATGATCGCGCCCGCAATGATCGCCATATTTTTGTCGGGGAGGCGCAGCTCGCGCTCACCCAGCGGCACGCAGCCGGTATCGGTGATGAATTCGGCCATCATCTCGACCGGGCCCTGCATCAACAGCAGATCGCCGGATTTCAGCTTTAGCTTGCGAAGCCGCGCCTGTGGCTGGCGTCCTTCGCGCGACACTGCCAGAAGATTGAGCCCATAACGCGTGCGCAGCCGCAGATCGCTCGCCGAACGCCCGACGATGGTCGCGCCTGGCAGAATGGCGAGTTCTCGCAGCAAGATGTCCTCATCGCGCTCATCGGCGTCCTCGACCTTGTCAGCCTTCCGGATGGCGGTTTCTGCCTTGGCCTTTTGC
>JBFEQR010000266.1:0-4215 GCA_041549425.1 Yoonia sp.
AGCCCCCTTCGAGGGAAGATATTCTGCAAATCTGGTCCGTTCGGGCGAAGATGTGAGTTTTTCAACAGCATCCGCCGATTGCGGAAGTGGTCAAATCACGCTCTGTACGCTCGCACCGCCGAAACTTGCCGCGTTGCCCGAACCTTGCACCGAGAAATCGAAGCCATACGAAACGCAGTAGAACTGCCTTGGCAGCAACGACAAAACTGAAGGCCAGATCAACCGCCAGAAACCCTCAGGCACGCGAAATACGAGACAGTCCGCACGGAGTTACGCAGGACCTGGACGCTGTTCCTCTGCAACGCAGATTGAGGCGGAACCCAACTAAGGGCACCGCGACAACAGGAACAGCATCCCTTCAGCCTGACTTCTTCGACGACCTTTTAGATCATCGTGTCTGGAGTTCCGCACTCCAGAAAAGCGCCGCGCCCCTTTTCGGCGTGCAGTGTGCCGTCCTCGACAATGACGTCACCGCGCGAGATCACCGTTTCGGGCCAACCCGTTACTTTGCGTCCTGCGTAGGGGGTGTAGTCGACGTTGTGATGCAGCATGTCGTTGTCGATCGTCACCTCACGGGCCTGGTCCCAGATTACCAGATCGGCGTCGCCACCGATGGCGATCGTGCCCTTTCGCGGATAAAGCCCGTAGAGACGCGCGGGGTTGGTCGAAGTCAGGGCGACGAACTGTTGCAAGCTGATGCGGCCCTTGCCTACCCCTTCGGAAAAGAGCAGGGGTAGGCGGGTTTCGACCCCTGGAATGCCGTTGGGGACATGCACGAAACTGGCACTGTCGCCTTTGACCTTTTTGCCTGTCTCGCTTTCGTAGCGGAACGGCGCGTGATCAGAGGAAAACACCTGAAACGTGCCGTTCATCAGCCCTCGCCAGACCGTTTCCTGACTGGCCGTATCACGCGGTGGCGGGCTGCAAATATGCTTGGCACCTTCAAAGCCGTCCAGATCAAGATCAGCGGCTGTCAGGAACAGATATTGCGGGCAGGTTTCACCGAAAATGCGCAACCCTTTGGCACGCGCGGCGGCGATCTGATCCAACGCTTCACCGCCCGAGACATGCACGACCAGCATTGGCACATCAACGACTTCGGCCAATGATATAGCACGGTGCGTCGCTTCGCGCTCGGCGATGGCGGGGCGGGCGTCGGCATGGTGGCGCGGCGCGGTTTGGCCGGCGGCCTCCAGCGCCTCAGTGAGCCAAGCGATGATGTCGGAGTTTTCCGCATGGATCATCGTCAGCGCGCCTTCGCGTTTGGCGAGGGCGAGCACTTCGATGATCTGGCGGTCATTGAGCTTGAGGTCATCATAGGTGGTGTAGATCTTGAACGAGGTATAGCCCTCGCGGATCAGCGCGGGCAGTTCTTGGCCCATGACCTGCGCGCTGGGGTCGGTGATGATCAGGTGGAAGGCGTAGTCGATGACGGATTTTCCGTTCGCGCGCTCGTGGTAATCTGTGACGGCGGCGCGTAGGCTATGGCCCTTTTGCTGGCAGGCGAAAGGGATCACTGTAGTGGTGCCACCGAACGCGGCTGAGCGCGGGCCGGAGTCGAAATCATCCGCCATTACAGAGCCATCGGAGGTGGGTTGGTCAAAGTGGCAATGGGCATCGACGCCGCCCGGCAGCACCAGTTTACCCTGTGCATCAATGATGCGCGTAGCGGCACCAAGATCGCGACCGATGGCGGCAATACTCCCGTCTTTGATGGCAATGTCAGCGGCGTATACATCACTCGCAGTGGCAAGCGTACCGTTCTTGATGATGAGATCGTAAAGAGCAGTCATTGGAACCCTCCCTTAATTTCTTGTGACTTGATGGGCCGGCCGTTCTGCCTACCCCTGTTCTAAAAGCTGAATGGTCTGCGCACCCGAACCGATCAGATGTTTGCGCCAGATGCGACGTGCTGCGTCTGGATCGCGCGCTTCAAAGGCCTGCATCAGCTCATCATGCTCTTGCATCGCTTCGCTACGCCGACCCAGATTTTTCAGCGCGAAAAACCGGATACGTGCAGCCTGCTGCGCCAGTTTTCCGCGTTGCTCGGTCAGGATGGCATTGCGGGCATATTCGACGACCTTGTCGTGAATCTTGCGATTACATTCAAAGTAATGGACAGGCGAAGGGTCATCAAAGTGACTGCGCATCTGTTCGTGCAAGTCCGCCAGATGCGCACGATCCGCGTCGCTCATACGCAGTGTCGCCAACTCAGCAGCCAACGATTCTATGCCTGCGATCACTTCGAACAAGGCGCGTGTCTGCTCAACTGTGATCGGGGCCACGCGTGCGCCACGGTTGGGCATCACCTCGATCAGGCTCTCGGCCGCCAGCAGTTTGATCGCCTCGCGCAACGGTGTGAGCGACACGCCGATGCTAAGCGCCAACTCGTTGACCGCCAGCTTTTCGCCAGGCTTGAGCGTGCCTGAAATGATCTGGTCGCGCAATTCGTCCGCGACCCTTTCATGCAGGGATTTACGACTCAGCTTGACCTTGCGCACCGCGCTGGTTGCCTTGCTTGGTTGAGATTGGCTCATAAGGATCCTCGTCTATCTTGCAAAGTCGTCGTGCGCGATACGCGATGCAAGGGCTTTTGATAAACCGACCGAGTGTTTCGCGGCGGGGCGTGCGAAACTGCCACGCTGTGCGCCGACGGGCTTGAGCGCGGCGAGTGTTTCTGCTTGTCGCAGCGCCGCCTGCGCGCAATCCACGACGGGCACCGGAATGCGCTCTCGCATCAAAGGCGCGAGCCCCGCCAGCGGCGCACCTGCCATCACGATGACATCCGCGCCGTCCTCTTCGATGGCACGTAGGGCGAGGGCTTCCAACAAATCGGCCTTTTCTTCCTGCACGTCTGCGATAGAGGCGAATGCCCCTTCGAGCATACGTATGCTCGCGCAGCGCCCGCCCATGCCGTGCCAGTCGACGCATTCTTGATACCATGGCCCGAGCGCACGTGCGAAGGTGACGACGGAAAAGCGCCCGCCCAGCATGCAGGCGGTCAGCATGCCTGCCTCTGCCAAGCCGACAATCGGAATATCGAACAGCTCGCGTGCAGCCCCGAGGCCGGGATCGCCGAAGGCAGCGACGATGGCGGCGTCATAGTCTTGATGATGCTCGGCAAGGATTTCGAGCACCGATAGCCCGCCGACAATCGCCTCCGAACGGGTCGAGATATAGGGCACCCCGCGCTGCGTCGTGATGCAGTCAAGGGTCGTTCCTGGAGAGATTACAGAGCGGGCCGAATCGCCAAGCAACTTGGTCAGCCGTTCTGTCGTGTTGGGGTTGATAAGAAGTATTTTCATTTTGAGAAACCTTGAAAAATATCAGTAGCCGAGCGCGCGGGGCAGCCATGTGACGATGCCGGGGAACAGCACACACAGGACCAGAACCCCGTATTGCACAGCGACATAGGGCCAGACGTTCCGGATGAGATTACTCATAGAAACGCGGGTGATGCCGCTCATCACAAAGAGAACGACGCCGACGGGCGGGGTCATCATCCCGATCACGAGGTTGAACACGAACAAGAAGCCAAACAGGAGCGGGTCGATCCCGAAGGTGGCCGCGACGGGCGCAAACAAGGGCACCAACATGATGTAGGCTGCGTTCGACTCGATGAACATTCCGACGACGATCAACATGCTCATTACCAGCACGAGGAAGACCGTGGGGTTCTGGGTAAGGTCCTTAAGGAATTGCGCCATCGCGGCGGGGATCATGTCGATCGTAAAAATGAAGGTCACGCCAGCCGCAAAGGCGATCAAGGCACCGACCATGGCCGCGCCAACCGCGGCGCTGAAAAGAGCAGGTGCAAAGTCATGCACACTCAATTGACGCGTGACGAAGAATCCGACGATGACAGCATAAGCGACAGCGATGCCAGCGCCTTCGGTCGGGGTGAATACACCGCCGACAATGCCACCGATAACCACAATTGGCATCGCCAACACCGGTAGGGCACGCAGGGTCTCGTTTGCTGCATTGCGCAGATCAAACGGATCACCGGACAACTTGAACCCTTTACGCCAAGACAGCCATGAGGCCACTGCCATAAAGCCGACAGTGAGCAGCAAGCCGGGAATGACACCTGCCATGAACAACCCGCCGACCGAGACAGTCGAGCCGGCCATCAGCGCATAGACAATCATAGCGTTGGAGGGCGGAATGATCGCGCCAAGGTTGGCGGCAGAGGCGACCACGGCGCTGGAATAG
>JBFEQR010000267.1:0-4202 GCA_041549425.1 Yoonia sp.
ATCTCCACGCGCTGCTGCATGCCCACGCCGACCTCTTCGATCAGCGCGTCGGGGTCCACGTTCAGTTCGTATTCCTCGGCAAGGCTTTTCAACTCGCGGCGCGCACGCGCCAGCGACGGGCGCAGCAGGCCGCTGTCTTCGGCACCAAGGACGACGTTTTCGAGGACGGTAAAGTTTTCAACCAGTTTGAAGTGCTGGAAGACCATGCCGATGCCTGCGGCAATGGCTGCCTGGCTGTCGGGAATTGCAGTTTTCCGACCTGAAATGAAGATTTCACCCGCATCTGCTTTGTAAAACCCGTACAAAATCGACATGAGCGTGGACTTGCCCGCGCCATTCTCGCCGATAATCCCGTGGATCGTGCCGGGCATGACGCGGATCGAGATGTCTTTGTTCGCCTGAACGGGGCCAAAGGCTTTGGATATGCCTTTCAGCTCAATGGCGGGGGCAGTATCTGTCATGAGGGTGTTCCTGTTCCAACAAAACCAACCATGCGGCTGATCAATCCATCGGACCCGTGTTCGACGAAATATTGGCCGGCTTGCTCCATGCCGTTGGGCATCTTGAATGCAATGGTGGCGCGGGTCACGCCATCGCGGGTATCGGCGCTCACGACCTCGGCCACGGCACCCGGGGCTGACTGGGAAAACATGGCGACATAGGCGCCAACGGCTTCCGGCCCTGTCAGGGGGGCATCGGTGCGCGGGTCGGCATAGGTCGCTGTGGCGCCAAAAGAGGCAGCCATTGCGGATTGGCGGGCATCCGCGTCTGTCATCCCCCATGCGTCAAAGAACGTGGTGATGGCGTCGGGCATGGCATGCTCCTTTTATCAGCGAAAAAGGGCCACGCCTTTTGACAAGCGTGGCCCGTGTTTTTTTTGGCCTTCAGCGCGGCTTAGAAGTCAAGCGCTGGGCAGCTTTCGTCGGATGTGTAGTCGTGGACCGCCAGTTCGCCCGATGCCATGTCGGCAGCGGCACCGTAGGTGGCTTCCAGCATTTCATAAGACACAACCGGTTCGTTGTTGGCGTCCATTGCGAAACCGACACCGCGGTTTGCCACGCTCATCACGTTGAAACCTGTTTCCAGATCGGCACCCATCGTCATGGCCTCATAGACCGCGTTATCAACGCGCTTGAGCATGGATGTCAGGACCTCACCGGGGTGCAGGTAGTTCTGGTTCGCATCAACACCGATCGAGAAGATGTCTTCGTCAGCAGCAGTCTGCAGAACGCCCACGCCGGTGCCGCCAGCGGCAGCGAACACAACGTCAGAGCCTTGGCTGATCTGCGCCAGTGTCAGCTCGGAGCCTTTGACCGGATCGTTCCATGCGGCAGGTGTTGTGCCTGTCATGTTGGCGATCACTGTGATGTCAGGGTTCACGGCTTTCGCACCCTGTGCATAGCCACAGGCAAACTTGCGGATCAGCGGGATGTCCATACCGCCGACAAAGGATACTGTGCCGGTCTCGGATGCCATCGCCGCCATCATGCCGACAAGGTAGGAGCCTTCGTGCTCGTTAAAGACCACCGAACGGACGTTTGGTGCGTCAACGACCATGTCGATGATCGCGAATTTTGTGTCAGGATAATCCGCTGCGACCTCTGCCAGTGGTGTGGCCCATGAAAAGCCTGCCATGACGATGGGGTTTGCACCGGATTCAGCGAAACGGCGGATCGCCTGTTCGCGCTGCGCGTCGGACTGGATTTCAACCTCGGCGTAGGACCCGCCTGTTTCGGCAGCCCAACGTTCGGCACCGTTGTAGGCGCTTTCGTTGAAGGATTTGTCGAACTTGCCGCCAAGATCGAAAAGGATGGCCGGATCAGCCGCCGCGGTACCGGCAGTCAGTGCCAGTGCAGCGGATGCGCCAAGAAATTTTTGCATAAGTGTCATTCGTATTCTCCCAGGTCGATACGCGAGGTATTTTGCGGGCTTTGCGCCCCCTCATTAAAAGCCAGACCATGGTGAGTCCGGTCACTGCAAGATAAGGCCTTGCCTGAGGGCGAAGATCAACTGCTTTTTGGCCGTAAGGCCGCAGGTTTCCCTGTAAAACAGCCCGAATGGACATATTGACGCGAGGTCAATTTGCCCCCAGCGCAACCTGCATGACCAGTGCCGCAACGGGTGCCGCATTTTTGGGCGTGTAATAACCCGGACGCCGTCCGACTTGGGTAAAACCGGATGTGGTGTAAAGCGCGATTGCGGGGGTGTTGTCTTCGGCCACTTCCAGAAACATGGACGCAGCCCCCATCTGATGCGCGCGGGCAAGGGCCGTGTTTAGCACTGCGCGTGCCAGCCCTTTTCTGCGCATTGCGGGGTCGGTGGCAAGTGTCAGGATTTCGGCTTCATCGGCCACCACGCGGGTCAGGATAAAAGAACGCGTGTCACCGACGATAAAGGTGCCTGTGTGATCCAGCAGGGACGCGAATTCCTGCGCCGACCAAGCGCGTGTGGCGCTGAATGCACCTGCGTGCAGTGTCGCAAGTTGGTCAGGGGTCATGGCAGGATGACGGGGGCGGGATCGCGTGGCGGTGCTGCGTCGGCACTGCGGATATAAAGCGGTGCGGGCCGTGTCGCTGGTGCATCCAGACGCGTCGCGGCGATGCGTGCCACGGCTTCGATCAACATCGCGGCCGGTTTTTGGGCCTCCGCTGCCGTGTCGGACTGCGCAGGCGCGCCAGCACCGTCTGCTGTAAAGGTCTGCACGTAGGATTGACCGCGCGGCGCGGGGACTGTGGCCACGTAGGGGCGCGGTTCTCCAAAGGCGCGGGCCTCGAACCCGTTCACGCCGATAGCCGGTTTACCAAGCCCAAGGGCCAGCCCGCGTGCCGCACTCAGCGCGATGCGGATGCCTGTGAAATTGCCGGGCCCAACGCCTACCGCAATTGCATCCAGATCGGACCATGCCAGACCGTTGTTTGCCAACATTTCTTCCAGCATGGGCATAAGATGTTCAGCCTGTCCTTTGGCCATTTCGTCCACCCGCGTCACCACACGGTCGCCCGACAGCAAAGCGGCGGCGCAATGCGCCGCCGATGTATCAAAGGCCAGAAGGGTCGGTTCAGGCGGCAACGGGCCGTACCTCGACCACCTCGGGGATGTAGTGGCGCAGCAGGTTTTCGATGCCCATTTTCAGTGTCAGGGTCGAAGACGGGCAGCCGGCACAGGCGCCTTGCATGTGCAAGTAAACCACCCCGCGTTCGAACCCGTGGAAGGTGATATCGCCGCCGTCCTGGGCAACAGCAGGGCGCACACGGGTATCAAGAAGTTCCTTGATCTGGTCGACAATCTCGCTGTCGGCGCCGTCGTGGTCGGCGTGGCCGCTGACCGGTTTGTGATCCTCGGCCATGACTGGCTGGCCGGATTGATAATGCTCCATGATCGCGCCCAGAATACCGGGTTTGATATGGTCCCACTCGACATCATCGGCCTTGGTCACGGTCACGAAATCCATGCCGAAAAACACGCCTGTCACGCCGCCGGTGGCGAAAACACGCTGTGCCAACGGGGAATTTGCCGCCGCTTCTGCGGAGGGGAAATCGGCCGTGCCGACCTCAAGCACATTCTGTCCGGGCAGAAACTTGAGCGTTGCGGGATTTGGTGTCGATTCAGTCTGGATGAACATGGGGCCAACCTTTTTTGTCAGGCTTTAGATATGTGCGCCTGCGGCGGTCATGTCAAGGTTTGGAACGATTCTAAGTAATCGCTTCCAGCCGCTCTTTCGAAATATCACCGGGCACGATTGTCAGTGGAATTGGCAGACTGCCCGCCTGACGGCTCATGTGGGTGACAAGGGGGCCGGGACCTTTGTTGTCATCGCCCGCACCCAGAACCAGCACGCCGATTTCGGGGTCCTCTTCGATCTGGGCCATGATTTCCGCCAAAGGTTCCCCTTCGCGGATCACCAGTTCGGGATCGACATTCTGTTTGTCGCGCATCCATTTGGCAAAGACTTCGTAGTGGACTTCGATGCGCTCGCGCGCCTCGGCGCGCATGATTTCACCGACGCCGATCCAGTGGTTGAATTCATCAGGGGGAATGATGGCCAAAATCGCGACCCCCCCACCTGTGTGGGACGCGCGCATCGCCGCAAAGCGCATTGCATTCAGGCATTCACGGCTGTCATCCAAAACGACCAGAAACTTACGCATGATTTGTCTCCCTCTTGGGGCGAGTGTGGCCGAACATTGCAGGCGTGGCAACGG
>JBFEQR010000268.1:0-4193 GCA_041549425.1 Yoonia sp.
ATGGCCAAAGTCATGGTCACCGGCGGATCAGAGGCGATGCTGTGCTTTGGCGGGATCAAGGCGTGGGAAGGGTTGCGTGTGATGTCCAGGGATGCCTGCCGCCCGTTTTCGGCCACCCGCAACGGCATGGTCCAAGGCGAAGGGGCGGGGGTCTATATCTTTGAGGACTACGCCCACGCCAAGGCACGCGGGGCCGATATTCTGTGCGAAGTGATCGGCTTTGCCATGTCTTCGGATGCCTCCGATATTGTGATGCCCTCCAAACAGGGGGCGGCGCGTGCGATTGCAGGTGCTGTCAGGGACGCGCAACTCAACCGTGAAGAGGTCGGATATATCAACGCCCACGGCACCGGCACCGCAGCCAATGACAAGACCGAATGCGCGGCGGTTGCGGATGTGTTCGGGGCGCATGCGGACAAGCTGATGATCTCGTCCACCAAATCCATGCACGGCCATCTGATCGGGGGCACCGGCGCGGTGGAACTGCTAGCCTGCATCATGGCGCTGCGTGACGGGGTTGTTGCACCAACCATCGGCTATCAAGAGCCGGACCCCGAATGCGCGCTGGATGTGGTGCCCAATGTCGCGCGCGACGCCGCTGTGGATGTGGCGCTGTCGAATGCGTTTGCTTTTGGCGGGCTGAATGCGGTGATTGCCCTACGCAAGCATTGACTACAGTGATGCCGCGAGGGTCTCGTAACCTGCCGTAAAGCCCAGCAAGGACACATCAAGCACAACCTGCTGATCCGGTGCGGCAGCAGGTACGATGCGCACGACAGACGCGATACCGCGCTTGAACTCTTCCACTTCACCTTGCGTGAATCCCACACGTGCGACACAGCCCGCGCGGTTGCAGAAATTGAACGGATAGACGCGCGGGTTCTGACCATCGACGGCGATGGTCAATTGCTCGGTCAGCAAGGTTTCAAGCGGCACCACAATCGTCGCGCCGGCGGCTACGCGCCCGCCTGCGGGCAGGGGAAACAGGTTGAATTCCGCGACCGCAGCGCCATCCGCCCCAAGCAGCAGTTGATAAAGCGTGCAGGGATCGGTGTTGCCTTCTTCTTCCTTGATGCAGCGCAAAGCCCAATCGCCAAAGGCATCACGCACATAGGGTTCGCCCACGCGTGGCCCAGCGGGTTCTCCAATGCTCAATCCGTCATCCGCCTGTGGTGCAGTTTCCTGGGCGTAGGCGGCAGGCGCCACCATCATCAGGGCGGTCAAACAAAGTGATCTTGCAAAGCGGCGCATTTGGGTCGTCCTCGAATTATTTTGTTACGGCTAGCATGTGTGGTACCGTGTGTCAGTGGCGAAACACGCATGAAAACAACACGCAAGCTCAATTTTTCGTGGGCCAAAAATGGAAGAAGGGCCCCCAAAAGGACCCTACTTCTTTTTTCTCCCTGTCGGACTTTACCGACTTATTGGCTGCACGCTACGAAAAGCCGCCACAGCCGTCAACAGCAAATTGCTGACGTGTTCGTGCGACCTTGTGTTCCGTTTTGCGGCACAGAAAAAAGCCGTGCCCGCAGGCACGGCAAGTCTAACAGGGAGGAAATAAATCGATGCGCCACAACGGGCACATCGACAGGTTGTACTGTGGCATCAAAAGGTTAACAGTGTATGCTGGAGCAACGGAGCTTTCAGGGATACGCAGATGTCGACAAGTATTTTCATGGGTGGTGGCGGGCTGGAGTATCGCGCGCCGCAGACGTTGCTTCTGGATAAAGCAAACCGCCACGGGCTGATTGCAGGGGCGACAGGCACAGGCAAAACGGTCACGCTTCAGATCATGGCAGAGGGGTTTTCTGCCGCTGGCGTGCCGGTCTTTCTGTCGGACGTGAAAGGTGACTTGTCCGGGCTCGCGGTCAGCGGGTCCCCCGATTTCAAACTGCATGAACCGTTCATGTCACGGGCGCAGACCATCGGGCTTGATCTGCAATATGACCGGTTTCCCGTGACATTCTGGGACCTTTTTGGCGAGAAAGGCCACCCGATCCGCGCAACGGTGGCCGAAATGGGCCCGCTTTTGCTGGCCCGCCTGATGGATCTGACCGATGTGCAAGAGGGCGTTTTGAACGTCGCCTTCCGCGTGGCCGATGAAGAAGGGTTGCCGCTGCTCGATCTGAAGGACCTGCAGGCTTTGCTGGTCTGGGTCGGTCAGAACGCCAAGGACTTGTCGCTGCGCTATGGCAATGTTGCTGCCTCGTCTATCGGGGCCATTCAGCGGCAATTGCTGGTACTGGAAAATCAGGGCGGCACGGCTTTGTTCGGGGAACCCGCACTTGATCTGGCTGACATGATGCGCACGCGCGACGGGCGGGGCGAGATCAACATTCTGGCCGCCGACCAATTGATGGGCAGCCCGCGCCTTTATGCGACGTTCCTGCTGTGGCTTCTGTCAGAGTTGTTCGAGGAACTGCCAGAAGTCGGCAACCCCGACAAACCCAAGCTGGTGTTCTTCTTCGATGAGGCGCATTTGTTGTTTGACGGTGCGCCCAAGGCGCTGGTCGACAAGGTCGAACAGGTCGCGCGCCTGATCCGGTCGAAGGGTGTGGGCGTGTATTTCGTGACCCAGAACCCCGGCGATATCCCCGATGACGTGCTGGGCCAGCTTGGCAACCGTGTGCAGCACGCCCTGCGCGCCTTTACCGCCAAGGACCGCAAAGAGTTGAAAACAGCCGCCGAAACCTACCGTGACAACCCCGCGTTTGACACAGCACAGGCCATACAAGAGGTCGGCACAGGCGAGGCGGTGACGTCATTTCTGGACCGCAAGGGTATTCCACAAGTCGTAGAACGCACGCTGATCCGGCCCCCGTCATCGCAGTTGGGCCCGATTGACGCGACGATCCGCCAAGCGATCATGCAGGCCTCTGATATGGCGGGTAAATACGATGAAACGCTAGAGCGTCACAGCGCGTTCGAGATGCTCAAATCCCGTGCGGATGCGGCTGCGAAAGCTGCGGAACAGGCCGAAGCCGAAGAGGAACGGCTGGAAGCAAAAGAGCGCGAATTCAAGGCCGCGCGGCGTTACGATGGCGGGCGCGTGGGGCGGTCCACGTCACGACGGTCGTCGTCGTCTGACAGTTTCGGCGGCGCGCTCGCCTCTGCTGTGGTCAAAGAACTGAAAGGCACCACAGGCCGCCGCATCGTGCGCGGCATTCTGGGCGGTTTGTTCAAGGGGCGCTAAGGGCGGGTCTTGGGTCAATCGCCGCTTTGAGTTCAGCTTGCCAAGATGCGGCCGCGCCGAAAAGGTCGGCTATCATCGTCCCGACGATGTCTTTCGATCAAATTCTCTATAGGTGTGGGAAAAGACCCCGCTCCTATGTTCGACTATCAAAATGGCAATTCCCCCAGAAACCGTAGAATTGCCTGTGAAGACGCTTTTCGGATTCTGGGGCGAGGGCCTGTCTAGAACTAGAGGACTGGCCAGATCCCCAAATCGTCGCACTGCAAGAAAGGTCTAATCAGGTCTTCAATGCCCTGATGAACCAAGACTGCAATGGGAAGGTTCTGCGCTTTGGTATTGCCATTTTGGACAATTCACGGGCCTGATTTGCACGCTCCTGACGTCCGATTTTCATGTAATGCCCTGTATCGATTGATCCATCGGGGCGGCGTTTGATCTCTGGCGTATCATAATGTTGCATAGCGGGAACTCCTCTTTGGTGTTGAAACCAATTGACCAGAATGACCGCGCCGTAGCTTGAAGAGCCTCTTTAGAATTCCTTGTCATTTCAATATTTCTGCCCTGCTCGGGCTTAAAATCCTTGAGTATCGCCGCCCAATAGCCGTTCAATGCGGCATGACATATACGTTTGCAAACTGCTTGATCGACCCAGACAAGCATCTGTTTTTACGCGATGACCTGCCAGTTCACCTCGAACCGCAGGTGTTTGACCTGTTATTGACCCTCGTCGAGAAGCAGGGTCGGTTGGCGACCAAGGACGATCTCATCGAAACCGTTTGGCACGGACTGAGCGTGTCTGACGCCACGATCAGCGCACGGATCAACGCCGCTCGAAAGGCCGTTGGTGACACAGGTCGGGCGCAGGCGATTATCAAGACAGTTCACGGCAGGGGTTTTCAACTGAATGTCGAAGTGAAGACAACCGAAGCGGCCCCGCAACCACTCGCTTCCATGAGTTCCGATACCCAAAACATCCAATTTGCCCGATCATCGCACGGTG
>JBFEQR010000269.1:0-4174 GCA_041549425.1 Yoonia sp.
CCGCATTGCTCTGGCTCGTCGTGTCATTACACGCCCCGCCAGTGCGGGTGGCGAGGATTTTGACGGTGTGACGGTCGCAGAATTTCAGGCGCGCAGGGACGCGGGCGCGTTTGCCCTGAGTTGGGAGGCCCACGGCCTGCATTACGCGATCCCCATCGCCGTTCAGGCCCAATTACAGGCGGGGCACGATGTACTGGCGAACCTGTCGCGCGCGGCGTTGCTTGGGGCCAAGGACCGTTTTGCCCGATTTGACGTGATCAATCTGACGGCTGATCGCGACGTGCTTGCAGCAAGGCTGGCCGCGCGTGGCCGCGAAAGCGACACGCAGATCGCAGGGCGGCTGGATCGCGCCGCTGCGGGCTTGCCCCAAGGCATTACGGCGCTTCACCTCGACAATAGCGGGGCGCTTGAGCAGACGGTTCAGGCGGCGCTTGAGTGCCTTTATCCGGTCAGGGGGTAGCGATGGATTTGATGAAACAAACCTTGCGCGTCTTGCCCCATCAGCGTGATTGCATCAATCACAAATGGCTTCGGGACGTCGGCTTCCAGATGCGGGCTGAGCGCGGCAATAACCTGCGCTGCGGCGTCGGCGGACAAAGTACCGGTCAGCGTCAGATGGAAATGAAAGTCGTCAAAGATGAACGGATAACCCCAGTCCATCATTTGCCGGTCCTGACGGGCCGTCAGGGTTGTCTGGCGGCGGCGGGCAAGCTCGGCATCACTCAAAGGTGCGCGAAACATGTCAAAGGCCTTGACCGTTGCGGCAGCGAAGTCGCGCAAGGTTTCAGAATGTCCACACGGGCGCAACGCCACAAAGCCGCTGTCATGGCTCAGCGCAAGCGCGCCAATCTCAAAGGCTGGGTGCGTCCCGGCAAAGCGTTTCGCGGCGTCTTTCAGTTGGGCGGGATCAGCCCCCTCTGCCAGATAGAACGGGGCCTTCAGGGTGCCGTGCAGCCCGTATTTGCGCGGCGTCTGCGTGATCGCGGCCACGTCGATATTCCCGATTGGGGGATGCGGCACAACGCATCCCTTGGCGCTATCCCAGCCCAGCCACCGCGCGCCCCATTCGGCCATTGGTCCGGTGGGCGTGTAAAAGATAGCGTATCGTTCGAACATTCCAATCCTCCGCAGATGTACGGCGTCTGCCAAACCAGCGTGACATCCACATGACAGACCAGACAATTTTCGCCAATGCCCGCCTGATCCTGAATGACGAAATCGTCACGGGCTCTTTGGTGATGGCAGGCGGCGTCATTACGGATATCGCCCTAGGCGCACGCGTCCCCAAGGGCGCCATTGATCTTCAGGGCGATTATCTTGGACCCGGTCTGGTGGAATTGCACACCGACAACGTAGAGCGTCATCTGGAGCCGCGTCCCAAAGTAAGATGGCCCTTTCGCGCGGCTATTCTGGCCCACGACCGCGAACTGGCTGGCGCAGGCATTACCACAGTCTTTGATGCGATCCGCGTCGGCTCGATCATCTCGAATACAGGGGCCGGTTATCCCAAATACGCCCGCCAGATGACTGACGAAATCATGGATGTGCGCGCCGCGGGACTTTTGCGGATCAGCCACCACATCCATTTGCGCGCAGAGGTCTGTTCCGAAACCCTGATTGATGAACTTGACGAATTCTCAAGCGATGATCGCATCGGGGTCGTGTCGATGATGGATCATACGCCGGGGCAGCGCCAATTTGTCGATCTGGCGAAGTTCGAGACCTATGTCCGTGGCAAACGGACCTATACGGATGAACAGTGGGTCGGCTATGTCGACTTTCTTTACGGGCTTCAGGCGCAGCTTGGCACGAAACACGAGGCCGCGACGGTGGCTGCGGCCAAGCGTCTGGGCGCGACCCTTGCCAGCCATGACGACACCACCGCCGAGCAGGTGACCGCAAGCCATTCCTATGGTGTGCGTGTCGCCGAGTTTCCAACGACGGTCGCGGCAGCGGATGCTTGCCACGCCAAGGGGATTGCCACGATCATGGGCGCGCCCAACCTGATCCGCGGGGGCTCGCATTCGGGCAACGTCGCCGCAGCCGAACTGGCCCGGATGGACAGGCTGGATATTCTGTCTTCGGATTATGTGCCTGCTGCCTTGCTGATGGCGGCAGTGCAGTTGGGCGATCTGTGGGGCGACCTTGCGCGCGGGATGCGGACCGTCACGGCCGCTCCGGCGCAAGCGGTCGGACTTGCGGATCGCGGTACGTTGGGGATTGATCAGCGGGCTGATATCATTCGGTTCGCTATCCACGATCAAACGCCCGTCCTGAAAGAAACCTGGAGCGCTGGAAAACGCGTCTCCTGACACTGCACGAGATTGGAACACCATGACAAAGTTCAAAGCCGCGATCTTCGACTGGGCGGGGACGACCGTCGACTTCGGATCATTCGCCCCGATGGGCGTGTTTATCAAAGCAATGGCCGCGTTCGGGATCGACGTCACGATAGCGCAAGCCCGCGCACCCATGGGGGCTGCAAAATGGGACCATATCCATGCGCTGCTGCAAATGCCCGCGATCAATAGCCAATGGTTGGCCAAATACGGCAGGGCCCCTGACGACGCCGATGTAGATGCAATCTTTGAAGTCTTTGTCCCGATGAACGAAACCGTTGCCGCCGATTATGCAGACCTGATCCCCGGCACCATCGAGACGATCGCCGACTTGCGGGGGCGCGGCATGAAGATCGGGTCGACCACCGGTTACACCCGCTCCATCATGCAGCATGTTCTTCCTGTTGCAGCGGCGCAGGGCTATCGCCCAGACAATCTGGTCTGTTCGGATGATCTGGCCGAAGGGCGCCCCGGTCCCTTGGGCATTTACAAATGCATGGTCGATCTGGCGGTCTATCCACCCGCGGCCATCCTCAAGGTCGATGACACGGCACCCGGGATCGCCGAAGGCGTGTCGGCAGGCTGCGTCACGGTCGGGCTGGCGCTGTCCGGCAATGCGGTCGGCAAGACGCCCGCCGAACTGGACGCGATGTCCGAAGCCGAGATTGCCGTTTTGCGACAGGACGCAACGCGCCTGCTGCTGGCTGCGGGCGCAGACCATGTGATCGACACCATCCGTGATTTGCCCGCACTGGTGACGCGGCTTGAGGCCCAGTCAGGCTAGCCGCGCACGCGGTTAGCGCCCTGTACTGTCACCAGTCCTTTTCGCTGAGCCCCAGTTTCTGAAGCCGTGAATAAAGCGTCGTCGGGCGCACGCCCAACAGCTCTGCCGCGCCACCGGGACCGGAAACGCGTCCTGCCGTTTCTTTCATGCAGGCAATCAGATTGGCCACGCGGATCTGTTCGATATCTGCCTCGGTCAGCAGTGTCGACGCGTGCCGGACGGCGGGGGCCACCCTATTCTGGATTTCGACGACAAGTTTGCCCGAGTGCGAGACAATTGCGCTGCGCTCGATGACATTTGCCAGTTCGCGCACATTTCCCGGCCAGTCATATTGGCGTAGCTGCGCCATGATCCGCTCGGTCACGATGGGCACGCTGCGGCCCATCCTTTTGCACACAAGCCGCAGCAGATGGGTCACCAACAGCGGGATATCTTCGGCGCGATCTTTCAGCGGTGCGCAATGGATCGGGAACACGTTCAGAAACAGGAACAGATCCTGTCGCAACCGGCCCGCCTGCACCTCGCGTTCAAGATTGCGGCTGGTTGAGGCAATCACACGCAGATCAACCGCGCGGGGCCGGTTGTCGCCCATCCGCACAACCGAACGCTGTTTGAGGGTTTCCAGCAACTGTCCTTGGTGTTCGAACGGGATGTCGCAGATTTCGTCGATGAACAAAGTGCCACCATGCGCCAGTTCGATCTTGCCGGGCATGTCGCGCACGGCCCCTGCAAAGGCACCGCGGACATGGCCGAACAGTTCGCTTTCGAACCGGTCGGCGGGAACCGCGCTGCACTTGAAATGGATCATGGTCCTGCGCTTGCGGTTGCTGTCGTTGTGGATCGCCGATGCCACCAGCGATTTGCCCGTCCCGCTTTCGCCCGTGATCAGGACATTCGCGTCGGTCTGCGAGACCAGCCCGATCTGTTTGATCAACTGCCTGATGGCGGGTGAGGTCCCGATAATCTCGTGGTGGGCCCGTTCGATGTTGATGGCTTCCTGAAGATAGGCGTTTTCCTGCTCCAGACGGTCCCGCAGGGCCGCGATTTCATC
>JBFEQR010000270.1:0-4158 GCA_041549425.1 Yoonia sp.
CGATGCGCTGGAGGCTGGATTTCCGGTCTTGCGCAAACTTGTCGGGGATGAATTCTTTCGCGCCATGGCCGGCGTATACCTGCGCAAGCATCCCCCCAAATCGCCCCTGATGATGTTCTACGGGCATGCGATGCCGCAGTTTCTGGCGCGCTTTGGCCCTGCCGAGCCCATCCGCTATCTGCCGGATATCGCCCGTCTGGAACTGGCGCTGCGTGATGCCTATCACGCCGCCGACGCCAGCCCCGGTGTTGCAAGCGCGCTGTCGGCCCTCGCGCCCGAGGCGTTGATGGGCACCCGCCTGCGGCTTGCGCCCGCGCTGCGTACGGTTGTGTCCGATTATCCGATCCACGCCATCTACCGCGCCAACACCGATCCGCAGGCACCTAAGCCGGTGATGCAGCCACAAGCCGTGCTGATCACCCGCGCGGGATTTGACCCCGACATCCATCTGATCAACGCAGCCGCCGCCACCTGCATTGACGCCCTGCAACAGGGGCAACCCTTGGGGCAAGCTGCGGCACTGACTGACGACACGCTCGACCTTGGCGCCGTTCTGGGCCTTATGCTGGCCCATGGTGCAATCACTGAAATCTATTGAAAGACCGCGCTTATGTTCACATCTCCCGTCCCCTCGCTTTTGTCCCGGATGAACCGCGCAGGTGATGCGCTTTTGCCATTGCTGGCGCGTTTGGTCTTTGTGGGGGTGCTGTTCATGTATTTCTGGAACTCGGCCCTGACCAAAGTCGGCGATGGCGTCTTTGGCATTCTGACACCATCGCTGGGTGCCTATGCGCAGGTCTTTCCCAAAGCGATGGAGGCCGTGGGCTATGACGTGTCACAACTGGGGATTTTTCATTGGGCCGTCGTCACCGCAGGCACAATTGCAGAGTTCGTCCTGCCGCTGCTGATTGCCGTGGGCCTTCTGACCCGTCTGGCGGCGTTGGGCATGATCGGGTTCATCACCGTCCAATCCCTGACAGACCTTTCCGGCCACGGCGGCATTGCGCATGAGGGCACGCTTGGCGCATGGTTCGATGGCGCTTCGGACGCGCTGATCCTTGATCAGCGTGCCTTTTGGGTGTTGTGCCTGCTGATCCTTGTCTTCAAAGGCGCCGGCGCATTGTCACTGGATCGCGCCCTGTTCAGAAATGCGCCTTAGGCTCGTCAGGTTTACCCGCGGCGATTGCCAGAATACCGCCCAGCGCCACAAACCCGATCGGGAACATCGTGCCCACGTTAAACCCGAATGCGGTATAGAAACACAGCGCACTGACCAGCATCAGAATACCGCCCCACAGCGCGCGGGCCTTGGCCATGGCACCCCCTGCAATCGCCAGCAGCGGGGCAACGAAACTTGCAAACCGGATAAAACCCGGATTGTCGAGAAAGCCGAACAGCTCGCCCACTTCGTTGTGACGCTCTGACAATTCGGCATAGCCATAGCCGAACAGGCCGACCAGAATTCCAATCAGACCTCCGATCAGGCCAAGCATACTTGCGGCGTTACGCATCGGTTTTCTCCTCACTGCTCTTTTGTCGACATAGGCACTGCGGGGTCAGTCGCCAAGGTATTGCGCCTGCACGTCAGGTTTCCAGCCGATGGTCCAGTTTCCATCGCGTTCAATCACGGGACGCTTCATCAATGTAGGATGCGCGGCCAAAAGCGCCGCGGGATCAGTGGCTTTTTCAGCGTCGCTCAGCCCGCGCCATGTGGTTGACGCGCGATTGATCGCCGCATCACCGAAGTGGGCAATGATCTGTGAAATATCTTCTGCGGCGATACCATCGGCGCGGACATCGATCACTTCGGGATCATGACCTGCGGCAGCCAAAGATTTCAGGGCCTTGCGGCAGGTGTCGCATGTTTTTAGTCCAAAAAATCGCATTCTGCCTCATCATTGTGCAATGCGCCGCTTGATAAATGTCATGCGACGACGTGTCATTTGCGTTCTCAATAAAACAGTTAATGCTGAAGGAACAGAGGCCGTGGCGTTGCGCATTACGCGGCGCGGGTTGCTGTAAACGACAAAGGAGAGCGGAACATGCCAAGTGGCACCGTAAAGTGGTTCAATACAACAAAGGGCTATGGATTTATTGCCCCCGATGAAGGCGGCTCGGATATTTTCGTGCACATCTCGGCGGTCGAACAATCCGGCCTGACAGGGCTGGCTGACGACCAAAAGATCACCTTTGATCTGATCGAAGGGCGCGACGGGCGCAAAATGGCGGGCAATATCGCCAAAGGTGACTGACCCCCGCAAATGACGCAGGATTGCAGGCCCCCGCAGGCCTGCGTCTAGTTGCGCGTTTGCGGCATGCGGCTGCGCATCAATTCCCGCATATCGGTTTGGGCCATCGGCTTTTCCTGCGCCTCGGCAATGGCTTCTTGCCATTCGCCGCGCGCTTTGCGCATGTCCTCTGCGCGTCCGGCGAAAACAAGGACGGCACCTGCACATTGCAGACTGAAGAACCACAAAAACACGAGCAGCAGCACCAGCAGCATGATCAGCCCGTCAAAGCCGACGGCCATCAGATCACTGAACGCGGTGACGTCTTCCAGCGCGATGACGACCGCAGTCAGCCTGTCGACCAGCCCCAACGCACCCAGCAGGAACCCTAGCAGCGGGAACACCACGGCAGGCCCGATGTAGGACAGCAGCACAAGCACGAAATTCGACGCAAAACCACTGCCGAACCCGTAGAAAGGCGTGTGCGGACGCCCGTCAGGATCAACCCCCACAGACGCCCCTGCCAGCGGCACCAGAAGGGCCGCGCGCAGGGCGATGATGATGGTGCCAGTGATCGTGAAACAGGTGATGGTCAGGGCGGGGCTTGCCTGAAACAGGCTGTCCAGAATGACCAGATCGGCGGCCCCGCGCATGGCCAGCAGATCGTTCGTGGTCAGGGGTGTCGCCAGCACGAAACCGGCAAAACACAGCGCCAGCAGGAGCGAGCCGCAAAACCCCTCCAGAAAGCCGTAGCCGATGGCGGGTTTCATCAGGCCAAGATAGGAATTGCGCGGCCGGACCTGCTGGCCCTGCAGGCCGACACGCAGACCCACCAGCACCGGAATAATGCCCGCCGCCAGCCCGAAAGCCAAAGCGAAGACCACCCCCAGAAATGGCGCGAAGAGCCCGAAAAGAAAGGCAAAAATCACCGCGACCAGAGCAAAGAGAAAAAGCGCGGCCAGCAACAGCGGCAACACCAGCAGATAGCGCCAGAGGATGGCGAATGAAAACGGGATGGCACGTAGAATAAGCACGCGGGGCCTCCGGCGGTTGGGTTGGTGCACTATGGGCGGTAAAACATGGGGAGAAAGCGGAAACTCTGCGGCTTTTGTAAGAAGATGGAAACACCCGCGGGCGCAACAGGCGGCGGGGCCCTGCCAGACGGTTCGCGTCGCGGTGCGGGGCCTTGGTTCACTTGCACGAAAACAAGGGTTTTTTGCCGTATGCTACCCGTACAGAACCTGTACGTACAGATTTACGCATCTGGCGTGGTCAAGGCGGCGCGGGGGGTGTTTTTTGCGGGGTTACCCGATCACAACCTTGGCGACAGGACACCGGCGAGCAGCACGACCCACGCGATGGTCATCAACCCGAAGCTTGAGACCGGAACAGCGACAAGGTTGATCCCGACGATGGGCAGCAGGGCCAGCAGGGCGCAGAGGACAGAGACGACGAAGGTGATCAGCGAAGGGCGGCTGCGGCGCATGGGGTGTCCTTTCGGTATTCGTGTGCGAAAAGGGTAGCGGAAGGGGCGACGGGCGTCACGCTTTGAGTTTTGTGTGGGGGGAGAGTCCGAGAGGACCACGACCAACGGGCCGAAGCGCCGGTGTGGCAAGAGCGGTTAAACACCACATCCGCGACGACCGTGATTATGCAGAGCATGTAGATTATTTTCAATCAATCCGATCAAGCACGGTTTGGTCGAATACGTCCGCGATTGGCCATATTCGCCATGGCATCGCGATAACCCGTAGGTCGGGGCCCGCCCCGGCGACGTGGTGGATCATAGGGGGTATTGCGGTTTGCTAAGTCGAACGCAGACCTATGGCGTGCTAAAGATTGAAAGTTTTCCTTGTATCAGCAAGTCCGGTACGAGAAACTGCTGATATATTAAAAGCTGTGGATCAAAGATGGTGAGCTTCTTTTCAAC
>JBFEQR010000271.1:0-4157 GCA_041549425.1 Yoonia sp.
GGCAGACAGCACATCCCCGACACTTGAGACAAAAGCGATGGCCTCTGGTCCGTCCTGATACAGGCCCTGCAAATTGTGGCCCAGATCATCGACCCGCACTTTCTGGTCATCAATGGGCAGAAGACGACACAGCAAAATCCGTTCACCCGCCGCGCGGAAGAGTGTCGGAAAGATTTCGACAGCTTCACCGGACCCGCGGATGTTGGCGGTGACGTTCTTGTTGAGTTGTGAAATTGCCTGCGACGCCAGCGTTTCAATCAGGTCGCCACGCTTGCGCCCCTCAAAGCAATCGGACAATTGCGAATGCATGACGTCAGCCGACTTGCGATCCAGCAGTGTCAGGGCGACAGAGTTGGCTTCGATGATCTCGCCGGATTGTGCAGAAACAAACAGAACCGCTTCACTCGCGCTTTCCATCAGGACGCGGAAACGGGTGTCATATTCGCGCTGCGTCTCGTAATCGCGTTCCAGCGCAAGCTGCGCCTCGACCAGTTGTTGCTGCATGTTTGCAATGGGCTGCAAGTCGCGGCCCAGCAAAAGGATCGCACCATCGGGGCCAATGCGGTGGAAACTATAGCGCACAGGCGCGCCCCAGCGGTGTTCGTGATCGAGGTGGTTCAGTTCAATCGGACGCACAGCCCTGTCGCCGCCAAGGAATTCTGCAAGGCGGGCATCAAACTTGACGACACTCTCGCCCGTCAGAAAATCGCGGATGTCATTGGTTTCCCAGCGCTGAAGGCCACTGAATGCTGCGGTGCTCGGATTTGTCAGAACAGAAAGAACGATGCCGCTGTCTGCAATGACAATGCCGACGTCAGCCACCTGCGCAATGATGTCACCAAGAATTTCAGGCGCGATCAGGGGAATTGCGCCGCTGTCCCAGTACTTTGTGCCACGGGAAGTCATGGCGCGCACACCGGAAAGATGGCCATTGTCATGGCTCAGGTCCTGATCTTGGTTTGCGCGTCGTCTTGCGTTGTCACTGGGAGGCCGCAAAATCTTAACGCCTCTTCCGGAATTCTTGTGGCATAGTCCGCCTTTGTGAGTGCCGTTACGTTCTCTGAGGTCTCTGTTTCCAGAATACTGCCGCCGATCACCACAAATGGCGAAACGCTTGAAGCAGTTTTGACAGCATCGACGATACGGCGCAACGTTTCAAGGCTCTCGCATTGCGAAGATGAAATGAAAACCGCATCATAACTTGCCCGGCTCACACGGTCGGCGATATCTTTTGGCCGTTCTCCCAGAACAAGTTTCACTGAAATCCCTTTGCGCCGCAGCTGTCCGGCCAGAACGACCGCGCCAAGACTATGATGCACCTGATCGGGAACGACCAGCAAAATCGAGCCTGCCTCGCCGTCGGATGTGACCAAACCAGACCAATTCGGCCCGAGAGACCGCAAAATCCCCTGCAATCGCGAGACGCCGATCGTGACGTCGGCAAAGCCAAGGGTATCGACACACCAGCGCTCACCCAGGGCATGCGAAACCGCGGGCACATAAAAATCTGCAAGATCCTCTTTGCGAAGCCCGTCCGACAGCAGCTGTTTGACGACTTGCTGCGTCACACTTGATGCAGGGTCCAATACGGCCGCCTGCAAGCAGGACAGGATTTCGGGGTCCAGAGCGTTCTGAATATCCCGCACAACCGCAACAGCGACCTGCTGTGCAGCTTGCGTCCGCAGCGGCATCGCCACAGCGGGTCGGTTCTTCGCATCTACGTTCCGATGGTCGGCCATATGCCATCCTTGGGCTGTCTTTGTGCGTTTGCTACGTCGATCCTGCAGTTCATATATTGTCTGTTGAGAAAAAGCGAATGTCAAAGAAAATTGACACAAAGATCGACTGGGCCCTTCGGGAAGCACCAAACCCCCTTAAAAACATGTTCTATTATCACCCCTCTGAGCCTGTACGGAGGGGCGCAGATCGAAGAGCTACAAGTGTAAGTTAAAGTTGACACCTTACCCAAAACGCACCTAATCTTGACAGATAGAGATGTCAGGAATTGTTTACATGACCACCGTCAGCACGAATACGACAAGCGCCCCGGCCTTGGGCCGCCGCCTCTATTCAGACGCGGAAAGGGCACGTCGTGACGCGACCAGATGGACCTTGGTGCAGGGTCTTCTGGCACCCTTACAGTTCGTCGTCTTTCTGATCTCTGTCGCATTGGTCCTGCGCTATCTTTTCACGGGGGTGGGGTATGACGCTGCTACCCTTTCGATTGTCATCAAAACGGCTGTCTTGCTGTTGATTATGGTGACCGGCGCGATCTGGGAAAAAGTGGTCTTTGGGCAGTACCTGTTCGCCCCCGCCTTCTTTTGGGAAGACGTCTTTAGCTTTGCGGTTATCGCATTGCATTTACTTTATATTATCGCGCTCTTCACAGGGGCGCTGGGCGCTGTGCAGTTGATGTATCTGGCCCTGGCAGCCTATGCCGCCTATGTCATCAACGCCGGTCAATTCGTGTGGAAACTGCGCCTTGCGCGTTTGGATGCGGAGGGCCGGAAATGAACGTCCCTCTGACCCCAACCCAAGGCGGTTGTCGCACCGCCCCCGTCCTGAAAGAGCGCGGCCAGCGCGAGGTGTTCTGCGGCCTGACCGGTATCATCTGGCTGCACCGCAAAATGCAGGACGCGTTTTTCCTTGTGGTCGGGTCGCGGACCTGTGCGCATCTGCTGCAATCTGCAGCGGGCGTGATGATTTTTGCCGAACCCCGATTCGGTACGGCGATTCTCGAGGAACAGGATCTGGCCGGTATGGCCGACGCGCATCAGGAACTGGATCGCGAAGTGGCCCGTTTGCTGTCACGCAGACCTGACATCAGGCAGCTTTTCCTTGTGGGCTCCTGCCCGTCCGAAGTGATCAAGATAGACCTTGCCCGCGCTGCTGAACGCCTAAGCCAGGTGCACGCGCCGCATGTGCGGGTGTTGAACTATTCCGGCTCCGGCATCGAGACGACCTTCACAGAAGGCGAAGACGCCTGTCTTGCCTCCATGGTGCCGGTCCTGAAGGACACCAAGGCGCGCGAACTGCTGGTCGTCGGCGCACTGCCCGATGTGGTCGAGGACCAGATGGTATCACTGCTGACCGACATGGGCATCGGGCCGATCCGCCTGCTGCCAGCCCGCCGCATTGATGACACGACGGCGGTTGGTGAAAACACGGTCTTTGCCCTGACCCAGCCTTTCCTTGGTGACACCCATGCCGCGCTTGAACGGCGCGGCGCACGCCATTTGCAGGCGCCCTTCCCGTTTGGTGATGAAGGCACGACCGCTTGGCTGCGCACGATTGCCGACGAATTCGGCGTCAGCGAAGAAACCTTCGAGGCCGTGACCGCCGCCCCCCGCGCGCGTGCGCGCAAAGCAATCGCCCAAGCCGCCGAGGCCTTGCGCGGCAAGTCGGTGTTCTTTTTCCCCGACAGCCAGTTGGAAATCCCCCTTGCACGGTTCCTGACCCGCGAATGCGGCATGACCGCAGTCGAGGTGGGCAGCCCTTATATTCATGACGCTTTGCACGGTCCTGATCTGGATCTGTTGCCAGCCGGCCCACAGATTTCCGAAGGGCAGGATGTGGACAAGCAGTTGGACCGCGCCCGCGCCGCCCGTCCCGATCTGACGGTCTGCGGTCTTGGGCTTGCCAACCCGCTCGAGGCTGAAGGCCTGACCACCAAATGGGCCATCGAACTGGTCTTTACCCCTGTCCATTTCTACGAACAGGCCGGCGATCTGGCGGGTCTCTTCTCGCGTCCTGTACGGCGCAAGTCGCTCCTGCACATGGAGGCGGCGGAATGATCGCTCTCTTCATCTTGGCCGAAAAACTCCGGGGTCCGGGGCAGAGCCCCGAAAATCGTACGTCTGGATCAGGCGCATGAAACTGACTGTCTGGACATATGAGGGCCCACCCCACGTCGGCGCGATGCGCGTCGCTACCGCGATGAAAGGCCTGCACTACGTGTTGCACGCCCCGCAGGGCGACACCTACGCCGACCTGCTGTTCACGATGATCGAACGGCGCAACCACCGTCCGCCGGTCAGCTATACGACGTTTCAGGCGCGTGACTTGGGTGCCGATACGGCAACGCTGTTCAAATCCTCCTGTCAGGATGCCGTCGACCGTTTCAACCCCGAAGCCATTATCGTTGGCGCATCCTGCAC
>JBFEQR010000272.1:0-4146 GCA_041549425.1 Yoonia sp.
CTGACATCTATTTGAGAGGAGGTCGCTTGTAGGCCCGTCGCTGGCCACATAGAAAGGGCCGAGATTAGTGCTACTTTAGGGCCCCCTCGGGGCTTGCAATCGATGTAAGGGGCCACCCCTACAGTGTCAACGCCACGGACCCCCGCGGCCTATCAAGGGAACGTTTAATGCTGAAACATGTTACATTTTTGGGTGCGGCTTCGGTCGCCCTGACGCTGGCATCTGCCGCCACTGCGCAAGATGTCACAGCGGACACCGTTGTTGCCACAGTCGGCGAAACCGAAATCACGCTGGGCGAAGTGCTGATCGCTCGCACGGTATTGCCCCCGCAATATGCCCAGTTCCCCAACGAGGTGCTTTTCAAAGGTTTGGTGGATCAACTGATCCAGCAGCAGCTTTTGGCGGATGAACTGGAAGAGACCTCGAAAACCATCACATATACGCTGAACAACGAACGCCGTGCGCTGATGGCAAATGATGTGGTGACGCAGATTGCCGAAACCGCCGTGACCGAGGCCGATATCGCCGCCGCCTATGAGGCCCGCTTTGCCAATGCAGAAGACGTGCCAGAGTTCCGCGCATCCCATCTTTTGGTCGAAACGCAGGAAGAGGCCGCCGCCGCCAAAGCCCGCATCGACGACGGACAGGCCTTTGCAGACGTCGCGCGTGACGTATCGACAGGACCGACAGGGCCAAGTGGGGGCGATCTTGGGTGGTTCGGCAAGGGCGCTATGGTGCCAGAGTTCGAAAACCAGATCATCTCGCTCGACGTGGGCGGGGTCAGTGACCCGTTCGAGACACAGTTCGGCTGGCACGTCGCCACGTTGACCGACAACCGCATTCAGGAACGCCCCACGCTTGAAGACATGCGCCGCGACTTGACGGCAGAGCTTCAGGAACAGGCCGTCGCCGCCCGCCTTGAAGAACTGGCCGCCGCGCAGACGATTGTCGCCCCACAGGAGGGTCAGTTCGACCCCAACCTGCTTGATAACCTCGAATTGCTGGACTGATACCGATGGACATCTCACCGCTTGCGCCCGCGCATTTTCCCGATTTGCCGCAAATCGACGGTGTGACCTTTGCCGCTGGTGCGGCTGGGGTGAAATACAAAGGGCGCAATGACGTCATGCTGGCGGTCATGGCCCCAGGTACGTCGATTGCGGGTGTGTTTACACGGTCTGCCACGCGGTCTGCGCCGGTGCTGGATTGTCAGGAAAAGCTGGGGCACGATCCCAGCGGGCCTGCTGCGTTTCTGGTGAACTCGGGCAACTCCAATGCCTTTACAGGTGCGCGCGGGACTGCTTCGGTAGAGGCGGTCACCGCATCTGTCGCTGACGTGACCGGGGTTCCGCCACAGCGCGTTTTTACCGCCTCCACCGGTGTGATCGGTGAACCACTGCCCCACGAGAGGATCACCGCGAAACTGGCTGAACTGCATGCCAATCAGTCCGCCGACAGCATCGAAGTCGCAGCAAAGGCGATCATGACGACCGACACCTTTGCAAAAGGTGCCGCGCGGACGGTGACGATCAACGGCAAGGAGATCAGGATCGCGGGCATCGCCAAAGGCTCTGGCATGATTGCGCCGGATATGGCGACGATGCTGGTCTTTATTTTCACCGATGCGCTGATTGCACAGGCTGATTTGCAGGCGCTTGTGTCCGGTTTGAACGAAAAGACGTTCAATTGCATCACCGTGGACAGTGATACCTCCACCTCGGACACGCTTTTGATGGCTGCGACCGGTGCATCCGGTGTGGATGTCACGGGCAACGCTGATTTTGCAGCGGCATTGGGCGATTTGATGCGCGATCTGGCGCATCAGGTGGTGCGCGATGGCGAAGGGGCCACCAAATTCGTCACGGTTCGCGTGCAGGGGGCCAAGGACGATGCCGACGCACACCGCGTTGCCCTGTCCATTGCGAACTCTCCCTTGGTGAAGACCGCAATTGCGGGCGAGGACGCCAATTGGGGACGCATTGTCATGGCCGTGGGTAAATCAGGGGCAGCCGCAGATCGCGACCGGCTTAGCATCCGCTTCGGGGATATCACCGTCGCCAAAGACGGCTGGCGCGCACCCGACTATTCCGAAGAAGCGGCAAGCGCCTATATGAAAAAGCCGGAGCTTGAGATCGGCGTCGATCTGGGGATCGGCAGCGGGCAAAGCACCGTCTGGACCTGCGATCTGACACATGGGTACATCAGCATCAACGCGGATTACCGATCATGAAGATGGTTCTGGTTTCTGCCGTCGCCTTGATCGACACCGACGGTCGCGTGCTATTGGCGCAGCGGCCAGAGGGGAAATCAATGGCGGGCCTGTGGGAATTCCCCGGTGGCAAGGTCGAGGCAGGCGAAACACCAGAGGCGGCACTGATCCGCGAATTACAGGAAGAACTGGGCATCGACACTTGGGCGTCCTGCCTTGCGCCGCTGACTTTTGCCAGCCACTCTTATGATGATTTTCATCTGATGATGCCACTTTTTGCCTGCCGCAAATGGGACGGCACCCCGCAATCCCGCGAGGGTCAGGCGCTGAAATGGGTGCGGGCGAACGAGTTGCGCAACTACCCGATGCCCGCAGCAGACGTGCCACTGATCCCGATTTTGCGCGATTGGCTATAGATCGCCGCCCCTGTTTGACAGATATCAATGCGCAAGCCGCCACAGGCGTGCATTCTTGGCCCATACACTGGTCGAGAGGGCCCTCTTATGACACGTCTTGCGCTTATCTTCTTTATGCTTGCGACACCTGCTTTGGCCGACGTCAATGGCTACGGTCACATGATGGACCATGATTTCGGCTACGGACCGGGCTTCATGTTTGGTCCGATCCTGTGGATTGTGGTGCTTGGGCTGATCGTGGCCGGGATTATCTGGTTTGTCCGCAGCCTTGATTCTTCATCCCGACAGGACAGCAACAAAGCCATGGCCGAACTGGACCTGCGCTTTGCACGCGGTGAAATCGACGCCGATGAATATGCGTCGCGGAAAAAACTGCTCAACGCCTAGGGCAAAGTCTGGCCGAACTTTTTCCGGCACCATGAAAAAAGGGCGGCCCTTTTGGACCGCCCCTTTTTTTGGAGTAGTAAGTCGCGCTGCGATTAGAGGTTCCGTTCGACCTCTTCACGCTCGAAAATCTCGATGACGTCGTTGGGGCGGATGTCGTCGTAGTTTTCAAACGCCATGCCGCATTCCTGACCGGACTGGACCTCTGGCACTTCGTCCTTGAAGCGCTTGAGGGTCTTCAGCGTGCCTTCGTGGATGACCACGTTGTCACGCAGCAGACGCACACCGGCAGAACGCCGCGCCACGCCTTCGGTGACAAGACAACCGGCAACTTTGCCCACGTTCGAGACCTTGAAGACCTCTTTGATGGTCGCGTAACCGATGAACTTTTCGCGGATTTCGGCGGACAGCAGACCAGAGGCCGCCGCTTTCACGTCATCCACAAGGTCATAGATCACCGAATAATAGCGGATCTCGACGCCCTTCTGGTTTGCCGTGTTGCGTGCGGATGCGTTGGCACGGACGTTGAAGCCAAAGACAGGCGCGCCGGATGCTTCGGCCAGACCGATATCGGTTTCCGTAATCGCACCTACACCAGAGTGCAGGACGCGCACGCGAACCTCGTCGTTGCCGATCTTTTCCATGGCCTGCACGATTGCTTCGGCAGAACCTTGCACGTCGGCCTTGACCACGATTGGCAGCTCGCTGACGTTTTCATCGGCTTTGGCGTTCGCCATCAGCTGTTCCAGCGTTGTCGCCGCACCAGCCGCTGCGCGTTTTTCCTTGGCCGCTTTTTCGCGGTATTCCGCGATTTCACGGGCCTGCGCATCGGTTTCAACCACGTTCAGCACGTCACCGGCTTCGGGTGTTCCGTTCAGGCCAAGCACCTCGACAGGAACCGCAGGTCCGGCTTCTTGCACGCGTTCGCCCTTGTCGTTGATCAGCGCACGGACCTTGCCGTACTGCTCGCCCACAACAAAGATATCGCCTTGGCGCAGTGTGCCGTTCTGGATCAGAACGGTCGCGACGGGACCACGGCCCACGTCAAGCTGTGCTTCGATAACGGCACCTTCGGCGGCACGATCGGGGTTGGCCTTCAGTTCGAGGATTTCGGCTTGCAGGGCAATCGCCTCAAGC
>JBFEQR010000273.1:0-4140 GCA_041549425.1 Yoonia sp.
CGGGAAGGCCCTCGGGCGCAAACACCAGCTCGCCCAGTTCGTCACCCTTGGCGATGGGGGCGCGGATCGGGCCGGTATAGACCCCGCCGCCGCCGCCGCGCTTGGCTGGCTGGGTCTGATCCTGCAATGGACCGACAGCCCGATGCCGCTGCACCGCGCCATTTCGGACATGGCATGGCAGACCGGCACCGACTTTCTTTTGGTGGCCATCCCCATGTTCGTGATGATGGGTGAAATCCTGCTGCGCGCAGGTATCACCGAAAAGATGTACGACGGGATCGTCAAATGGCTGGGCTGGTTGCCAGGTGGTTTGATGCATTCGAATATCGGGTCATCGGCCCTGTTTGCCGCGACCTCCGGTTCGTCTGTTGCCACCGCCGCCACCATCGGCACTGTCGCCGTTCCGCAGATCGAAAAGCGCGGCTATAACGAAAGCCTGTTTCTGGGCACTGTCGCGGCGGGCGGTACGTTGGGTATCCTGATCCCGCCGTCGATCAACCTGATCCTATATGGTCTGCTGACCAATACATCCGTGCCAGAGCTGTATCTGGCCGGTTTCCTGCCCGGTTTCCTGCTGGCCCTGCTGTTCATGGCCACGGTTGTGATCGCCTGTATCATCAAGCCCGAGTGGGGCGGTGAAAAGCTGCTTTATACATGGGGCGAGCGTCTGCGCGCCTTGCCGTCGCTGATCCCGCCGCTGGGTATTTTCATGGTCGTTGTGGGTTCCATCTATGCCGGTTGGGCCACCCCGACCGAAGCGGCCGCCCTTGGTGTTGTCGCGGCGATGATCCTTGCCACGATCAACGGCAAGATGTCGATCGACATGATGCGGCGCGCCATCGAGGGCACGATGCGCACCACCGCGATGATCATGCTGATCATCATTGCGGCCGTGTTCCTGAACTTTGTGCTGTCCATCATCGGCCTGACGCAGGCGCTGACGGATTTTGTCACCGGCCTTGGCTGGAGCCCGATGCAGACCATGCTGATGATCGTTGCCGTCCTGATCCTGATCGGCTGTTTCATGGAAACGCTGTCGATGCTGCTGACTATGGCTCCGCTGATCACGCCGATTGTCGTGGCCCTTGGCTTTGATCCGGTGTGGTTCGGTATCCTGCTGATGGTGTTGCTGGAAACGGCGCTGATTACGCCGCCCATCGGGATCAACCTTTATGTCGTGCAAGGCATCCGCAAGCATGGCCCGATGATTGATGTCATCAAAGGGGCGCTGCCCTTTGTGCTGACCATGTTCGTCATGCTGGGTTTGTTGCTGGCCTTCCCGCAACTTGCCTTGTGGCTGCCGGCGCAGTTCTACTAAGGCTAACCTTTTACTTTCTTCGCGATAACATGTCGGTCCTGCCGGCAAACAGAGGAACTATATCTATGTGGCAGTTTTGGGTCGATCGTGGCGGCACATTCACCGACATCGTGGCGCGCAAGCCGGACGGGTCTTTGCAGACGCACAAGCTTTTGTCGGAAAACCCCGAGCGCTACAAAGATGCCGCCGTGCAGGGCGTGCGCGATCTGATGGGGCTGGCCGCCGATGCGGAAATCCCGCGCGGTACGATCAAGGCCGTCAAGATGGGCACGACCGTCGCCACCAACGCACTGCTGGAGCGCAAGGGCGAACGCACCGTCCTGTTCATCACCAAAGGTCTGCGCGATCTGTTGCGTATCGGCTATCAGAACCGGCCCCGTCTGTTTGATCTGAACATCGAACTGCCAGAGCTGCTTTATGAAGATGCCGTCGAGGTGGAAGAACGGATTGATGCCGAAGGCAACGTCGTGCTGGCGCTGGATACCAAAGCGGCCCGCGCCGCCCTGTCCGAGGCCTACGGCAAGGGTTACCGGTCGATTGCGGTCGCGCTGATGCACAGCTACCGCTTTCCTGCCCATGAACAGCAGTTGGGCGCGATGGCGCGGCAGGCGGGCTTTACCCAGATTTCGCTGAGCCATGAAGTCAGCCCGCTGATCAAACTGGTGGGCCGTGGCGATACCGCTGTGGTCGATGCCTATCTGTCGCCCATTCTGGGCCGCTATGTCGATCAGGTCGCCGCAGCCCTTGGCACCGAACAGGGCGGCTGCGAGCGGTTGATGTTCATGCAATCCAACGGCGGTCTGACCGACGCGCGCATGTTCCATGGGCGCGATGCGATCCTGTCGGGCCCTGCGGGGGGCGTTGTCGGCATGGTGCGCACGGCCGCTGATCTTGGTCTGACCAAGCTGATCGGTTTCGACATGGGGGGCACGTCCACCGATGTGTGCCACTATGCCGGCGAATACGAGCGGTCGTTCGAAACCGAGGTTGCGGGCGTGCGCATGCGTGCGCCGATGATGTCGATCCATACGGTTGCGGCCGGTGGCGGTTCGATCCTGTCCTATCGCGACGGGCGCATGCAGGTCGGCCCCGAAAGTGCCGGTGCAAATCCCGGTCCTGCCGCCTATCGCCGTGGTGGCCCGCTGACCGTGACCGACTGCAACGTCCTGCTGGGCAAATTGCAGCCTGACCAGTTTCCCAGCGTCTTTGGCCCCAACGGTGATCTGCCGCTTGATCCCGACGTGGTGCGTGCGAAATTCGAGGCGCTGGCCGCCGAGATCGGCAGCGCCAAATCGGTCGAGGAACTGGCCGAAGGTTTCCTGCGCATTGCTGTGGAAAACATGGCCAATGCCATCAAGCAGATCAGTGTCCAGCGCGGCTATGACGTGACCAGATACACGATGAACTGTTTTGGCGGGGCAGGGGGCCAGCACGCCTGTCTGGTCGCTGATGCTTTGGGCATGGAAAGTATCTTTATCCACCCTTACGCGGGGGTTCTGTCCGCCTTCGGCATGGGACTGGCCGATATCCGCGCCATGCGTGAGCACCAGTTTCAGGGCGATTTGCGTGACGGGTCAGCGGCAACAGTGCTGGACCAGATGGCACAGGACGCCATGGCAGAGGTCGCCGCCCAAGGTGTTGACGCCAGCGATATCACCGCCACCAAGACCGTCCATATCCGCCCTGCCGATGCCCAACGCAGTCTTGAGGTCGCTTTCGACACCCCCGACGCCATGCAGGCGGCCTTTCTTGCCGCCCACAAGCAGCGTTTCGGCTTTCTGCCCCAGACCGACCAGTTGATTATCGACATGCTGGTGGTCGAGGCCGCAGGCAAAACCGGCGAGGCCGTCAGCCTGCCTGATCCCGTCGCAGACGCAGGACATGATGCCCGCGCCACCCTTTATACCCAAGGCAAATGGCGCGATGTCCCGCTGGTGGACCGCACAACCATGGCCATCGGCCAGACCGTCAAGGGCCCCGCGATCCTGACCGAACCCACCGGCACCAACATGATCGAAGACGGATGGGAGGCCACCTGCGAGGCAGGGGGCAACCTGATGCTGCGCCGTGTCGTGCCGCTTGAACGCGCCGAGGCCATCGGCACCACCGTTGATCCGGTCATGCTGGAGGTGTTCAACAACCTCTTTATGTCCATCGCCGAACAGATGGGGGCGACGCTGGCCAATACGGCCTATTCGGTAAACATCAAGGAACGCTATGATTTTTCTTGCGCGATTTTTGACCAGAACGGCGATCTGGTCGCCAACGCGCCGCATGTGCCGGTGCATCTTGGGTCCATGTCCCAAAGTGTGCGCACTGTTCTGGATCAGAACGCGGGCAAAATCCGCCCCGGTGACGTGTTCATGATGAACAACCCGTTCAACGGCGGCACCCATCTGCCCGATGTCACGGTCATCACGCCGGTTTTCGATGATGCCGGAGAAAGCATTATCTATACTGTCGCCTCTCGCGGGCACCATGCCGATATTGGCGGCAAGACGCCGGGGTCGGCCCCCCCCGACAGCAAGACCATCGAAGAAGAAGGCGTCCTGATCGAGAACTTTCTGTTGGTCAAGCAGGGCGTCCTGCAGGATGAGGCCGCACGCGCGCTTTTGTCCTCTGGCCGCTATCCGTGCCGGAATGTGAACCAGAACATGGCTGATCTGGCCGCCCAGATCGCCGCAAACGAAACCGGCGCGGGCGAGCTGCGCAAGATCACCGCGCAGTTCGGGGTGGCTGGCGTGCATGCCTATATGGGCCACGTGCAGGACAATGCCGAAGAAAGCGTGCGCCGCGTGCTGGACGTGCTGCATGATTGCGCC
>JBFEQR010000274.1:0-4131 GCA_041549425.1 Yoonia sp.
CACTGTTGCACCGGACGGCAGCCCTTCACTGACAACAACAACGTCACCTTGAACAAGGCTTGGCGTCACACGAACACGGCGCAACCGGTTGTCCTCGTCCGCGATCATGACCACGCCATCACGCAGCGCCGTGCGGGGCAGGACCAGACCCTCAAGCGGGGGTGCCTTTAGAACGACCTCGACGAACATGCCCTGCGTCAGCGGCGGCCTAAGCCCGGGGCTGGCTTCCCTGTAGGCGTCCTCGACCCGCACAACGACCCCGACTGCACCGCTCCGGGGATCAATCGTATCACTCAGGCGGTCGATGGTTGCGTCCCAACTTACCGTGTCGCCCCCTAGTTCAAGGTTGACGGATACGGTCAAATCCAGATTTCGGATGGCCGATGTCATCGCGGACGGATCCATGGGCAACACGCCCGCGTTTGGTGCTGCTGAGCGCATGAGCCCGCGCAGGCTGGCAAGATTGATTTGCGCCTCAACCTCGGCGGCCTCTATTCCATCCAGTTCTGCGATCGTGCTGCCTGCACGAACGAATTCTCCCGTTTCGACGGCGACCTGCGAAACGCGTGCGGCATAGGGCAGCGTGAGTTCCGTATGCGCCAAGTTGAGTTCCGCCTGTTCCAGACTGATCTGCGCAGCGGCGATCTGTTCAGTCTGGACCGCGCGCTGCGTTGGCAGCAACGCAAGGGAGCCTACCACGTTTTGAACCCGCTGCCGTCCTGCCAGAACCGCCGTGAGTGCTGCATCGCGGCTGGTTTGCGGAATGGAACCAGCGTTGAAGAGTGTTTCGGCACGTCTGAGCTCTTGCTCCTGAAGGTCAAGCGATTGGCGTTCAATTGCCAGTGACGCCTCAAGGTTTTCCTGCGTCACGGCCAACTCTGCAAAACGGGCCTGAGCGGTACGGATGGTCGAACGCGACTGGGCGATGGCCAGATTATAGTCAGCCGGAGACACGCGCAGTAGAACGGCCCCCGCTGGCAGGATTTCGCCACGGTTAAGCATCGGGTTCACATATTCCGCTGTTCCGGCCACTTGCGCGACCGCTTCGTATACGCGTGCGGGTTCGGCCCTGCCAAAGCCCCGGATCATCGGGCGCACCGCATCGGTTCGGGCGATGACAACGCTGACATGTGTGGTGCGTTCGCCTAAGGTTTGCTGCTCTGGCGGTGCGCTGTTGGAGACTGTGTAGGACAGAAATGCCGCGCCAAGCCCGACAATCGGCAGCGAGATCAGTGCGAGTTTCAGAAAGTTTTTCATGGTGCAGGCCCCTTTGGCGCCACTGCTGCAATTTGCAGGTCAAAAAGGCGTGCGCAATCGCGCACCAGATGGGATGGATCGCGCGAGATGATCATTTTTAAGACATGACTTTGCATGACGCCGATGATCAGGATGACGATGTCTGGTGCACTTATGTTTTTGCATATTTCGCCCTGACTTTGGGCTTGCTCGGCCAAATTGACCATTAGCCCACGAAGCTGCGCCATTTCTTTTTGCAGGCGGCGTCGAATGACTTCGTGGGATCCTGTTGCGTTTCGCATCACCATGATGTCGGGTAGGGCCGGAACGCTTTGAATGAACTGGGCATGTTGAAGAAATAGGTCACGCAGGCGGGCGACAGGCGGCAAAGCAGAGGCTTCGCCGTTACGGACGATCTTGGTGAACTGTTCAGCAAGTTGATCCGATACAGCCAGCCAGATCGCGTCTTTGTTCTTGAAGTGTTTGTAGATCGCAGGCTGCGAAATGCCCAATCTGCTGGCAATTCGGGAGGTCGACACCGCGTCCGGTCCCAGTTCGAATGCAAGTTGAAGCGTGGCATGCACGATTTCAATTTGACGATTACTTTGTGCGGTCATGGCTGCTGTAATCATGGGGTCATCGCTGGGTTGAATGATCTTCTTGAGGCCGTTGCCCGTACTATCGGGCTAAGCCCAAAACCAAAAAACGCTAAGATATGCATTTCGAAAGTTGTCCTTAACGCAATTGTTTCAATCCGATTCTTCACTTGGTTATAACTGTATAACAAACTGAGGCAAGAGCGCTAAACCTCTGAAACGGACTCTGCTCGGATGGCGGTGAGCGGCAGCCTCGTCCCGCTTAGCAGACTTACTTGCAAACCGCAGCGAAGGTCCGGTTTCCGCCCATATTGCCAACAGCCCAGCGCCTTCAACAGTACCAGACACAGCAAAACCAACTAAGCTCTACATTTTCCGGCTGACATCACCAACACAGGAACTTAGTGTGTGATGAACACGGTTGTGGAACACTGATGGCCAAGCTGAACGATGATACTCATGTGCTGCTGGATGGCGCTGTCAAAGTGTACAAGCGCGGCAACAGCAAGCGCTGGCAGGCCACGTTCCAGATTGACGGGCACTGGGTGCGCATCAGCACGGGCAAGCGCGATCTGGAAGAAGCCAAGACCGTCGCGCGTGAGCAGTATCTCGACTACAAGTTCCGCTCCAAGCACGACCTGCCCGTTGTTACCAAGAGGTTTGAAGACGTGGCCAGGTTGGCAATTGTGGACATGCAGCGGCAGCTGGATGCAGGTGCCGGGCGCAAGGTCTTCAAGGACTACATCAAGGCCATCGACAAGTACTTCATCCCCTTCTTCGGCAAGACCTTCATCACCAACATTGACCACGACAAAATCCAAGCATTCAACGCATGGCGTGTACAGCAGATCGGTCGTGAGCCAAAAGCGTCCACGCTGAACACGCACAATTCGGCAATGAACAAGGTCTATGCCGAGGGCGTTGCGCGTGGCTTCATCTCACAGGGCAAAGTGCCCATTCTTGCTAACAAAGGCGAAGGTGCAAAGCGGCGTCCTGACTTCAGGACCTTGGTCCGCCTGAACTACCAAGCAGCTTTGTACAAACCGATGATGTCTTCAGCTGTCGGAATGCGTGGATTGTTTGCGGGTGAGCCAGAGGCAAGGGCTTGCTCCGCCATAAGCAAGAACATTGTGTCATCAACCCGATGATCCAGGTCCGACGGACTTGGCACGGCCAAGTCCTGATTGAGCTTGCGTAGGCCATCCACAAGTTTGGCACAGGCTGTTGCGTCAGTATCGCTTTCGTTCGCCATCTTCATGACCCGCGCGCAGTCCGCATACCGTTGAGGCGCAGCATCCACCGAAAATGCAGTCACCACAGGCAATAACATCGCATTTGAAAGCCCATGCGCTACATGAAAATGGGCCCCGATAGGCCGGCTCATCCCATGGACCAGCGCGACCGAGGCGTTGGAGAAAGCCATCCCAGCTTGAGATGCCGCAAGCATCAAGGCTTCGCGAGCTTCTGCGTCGGAGGGATCTTTGTAAGCCCGTCTTACGTGGGCCGCGATTAGCGGCATGGCCGACAGTGCGAAGGCGTCGGTATAGGGAAACGACTTGCGACTGACATAGGCCTCGATTGCATGCGTCAGGCTGTCGACAGCCGTATCGGCGGTTAGACGAGGCGGCTTCGTGACAGTCAGAGTCCAGTCAATAAGTGCAGCGGTCGCCACACAGGCAAGGCCCGATAGATTGTATTTCTCAGGGCTCTTTGTGTCTGTAATAACGCACCAACGCGTCAGCTCTGAGCCCGTGCCGCCTGTCGTCGGGATCAAGACTGTCGGCACACCGCAGCGATCTATTTGCGCTGGTGCCTTGTAGTCCCTTACATGTCCGGGATTTACAGCCATGAAAGAAACTGCCTTTGCGGTGTCCATCGGGCTACCGCCACCGAAGCCGATTACGCAGTCATAGTCACCTGATCGAAAGGCCGATAGAGCGGCGTCAACGCAGACATCCGTAGGGTCTTCCATGACTTGGTCAAAGACACCCCACCGCAGATCGCCCTTGGCTAAGGCGTCAGTTAGCCGACCTAGATGCAACTGAGCCACCTTTGGGTCAGTCACAATCAAAGGGCATGACAGTCCAAGTTGATGCAGCACTTCCGTGGTTTGCACTACAACACCGCCGCCGAGACGGATTATGCGCGGCGACTGCACTTGCCCTATTGTTCCAGTATCCATGTGAAACCCCCCTCAGAACAAGGAAGCCCAGGTAATGCGAACGAACAAGAGAGAATCGCCGCATAAACGAAAGAATTCTGATTGCGTCGCTTGAGTTTCCGTTGACGGCCCTTAGCA
>JBFEQR010000275.1:0-4127 GCA_041549425.1 Yoonia sp.
ACAGGCAGCAACTGGGCTACCTGAACGGCCTGCAAAAGCTGAACTGTGTCTATTGCGGCTACGTCAACGGGCTGATCGCATGGGTCCGCGAGGTGGGATCACGCACCGAAGCCTACTGGTGCCCGATCAAACACGCCCGCCGCGTGTCGGAGCCGCATTTGCGCTATGCCGCATTTGCAGATTTCGGCGACGAGACCGTGTTCGAGAAACGGGTGCAGGAACTGCGCGCCGTTCTGAAAAAAGATGCCGCAGACTAGCCTCAGACGATATCGGCCCAGATCGGCAGATGATCGGAGGCGCGTCTGGCCAGCGATCCTTCGTCCACACCGGCGTCGGTCAGCGCCAGATCAAGTGACAGGGCCACGCGGTCAAGCGCGGCAATCGGGCGGGCTGCGTGAAAGCTGCGGCCGGGGCTGTGCAGGGCGAAATGCCCGCCCAGCGGTTCAAAACCGCGGGTCTTGGCCCATTCGTTCATGTCGCCGATCATGACGACGTTTTCACGGGCCTCGTCGCGGGCGCGCAGCACCGCCAGTTGCTGGCGGCGCGAGTTGCGCAAAAGCCCCAGATGCACGCCGATCACGGTCGGTCCATCGGCCAAAGTCACCGCGACAGCGCCACGCGGCTCCACTCCGGGAAGGGGGATACGGGTATGGTTTGCCACTTTGACGCCGCGCCGGACAAGAACGGCATTGCCGTGCCAGCCCAGACTGACGTCATTGGTAGCCAGCGGCACCATGTCGAAATCGGTGGCCCGCGCGATCAGGTCCTTGGGCAGCGCCGCAGGGCGGTCGCCAAGGCGCATATCGGCCTCTTGCAGGACGATCACGTCGGCGTCCAATCCGTTGATCACATCAACCACCCGCCCCGGATCGCGACGACCGTCAAGGCCACGGGCCTTGCGGATGTTGTAGCTTGCGATGCGGTGTGAGCGGTTCTTGATCGGATGGGCCATGGGGATCATATAGGTACCAGATGCCTTTAAAACAGAGGGGCGGCTTTATGCTTTCGCATTTTCGGGAACAAGGCTACATCGTCCGCGGTTTGTGGGCGCTGCTGATCCTGTCGGCGATTGCGGCGGCTTTCGAAGGACGCTGGTCGCTTAGTTTCGTGGCCATTGCGACGCTGGCGCTGGCCATGGCGCCGCTGTTTCTGGCCCGCAGGCTGGATATCACCCTGCCCCTGCCCTTTGTGGTGGCGATCACGCTTTTCCTGATGGGCTCGATCCTGATGGGCGAGGCGTTCGATTTCTATGAACGCGTCTGGTGGTGGGATATTGCCTTGCACGGCTCATCCGCGATCGGGTTCGGGCTGGTCGGGTTTGTCTTTGTTTTGATGATGTTTGAGGGCGACAGGTTCGCCGCCCCCCCTTGGGCGATGTGCCTGATGGCCTTCGGGCTGGCGGTCACCACCGGTGCCTGCTGGGAGATTTTCGAATTCGTCATGGACCAGAGCTTTGGTCTGAACATGCAGAAATCCGGCCTGCAGGACACGATGGGCGATCTGATCGTCGACGTCATCGGGGCGGCCTTTGCGGCATGGTTGGGCTATGTCTACCTGCGGGCCAAGGACAAATCCTTCTGGACGTGGCCGATTGACCGTTTTGTCGCCCTGAACAAACGGCTTTTCCGCAAAACGCGCTAGGGCGCTATTTCACGGTCAGGACCGCGCAAGGCGCATCATGGGCGATCTTTTGTGATGTACTGCCCAGCAACAGGCTTTGGACACTGCCCACCCCGCGCCTGCCGGTCACGATCAGGTCCGATGCGGTTTCGTTGGCAACGGCAATGGCCTCGGCGGAGGGGGCGCCATTGCGCACGCTCTGGCTTGCGGGTTCAACGCCTGCATCCCGCGCGAGCGTCGCGGCCTCTGCCATGACCACGGCACCGGCTTCGGCGACGGCAATGTCGCTGGCCTGAATCTCGACGGCACCGGACCCGACGGCAAGCCCCGTCGTATCCAGTTCGGGGCTGTGTACGAGGTGGAGTTTGCCTTCGTAATGCTTGGCAAGATCGCAGGCGACCTGCAACGCCCGCCACGCGTGATCGGAGCCGTCAACTGCAACGGTGATATTCTTGAACATGACACTGCCTTTCCTGAAATGATGCACAAGCGTACCAGACGGTCAGACGCAGCACATTGAGCGATATCAAGGCGACCGCAGGCCGCGCCCTGTGCTGCTATGCCTCGATCAGCGCAAGCTTTCTGGCCAATGCGTCGCGTTCGTCGATCAGGTCAAGCACAAGCGCCACCCCTGCCACGTTCAGTCCCAGATCACGCATCAAACGTGCGGCCTTGCGGGCGCGGGCAATGTGGGGCGGGGTGAATTCCCATTCCGGACCGGTTGTCCTGACCGGTGCGACGACACCGTAGTCAACCAGTCTGACAACCCAATCGGCGGTCGTATCGCAGAACCGCGTCAGTTCCGACAGAGACAGGGTCTCGATGATATCGACCCGAGGCTTGAATCGTGTTGCTTTTTTCATCGTTTTACACTCCGAATTTTGCGCGCGGGTTGAATGGCTGTTCCTTGGCTAGTTCTTCATAAAGCGCGCGGGCTTTGGCCGAGAGTTTGGGCGGATTGACGATGTGCAACACCGCGTAAAGATCGCCCTTTTGCGCGGCGGGCAGCCCCCTGCCCCGCAAACGCAGCTTTTGTCCCTGTTTGGCCCCGGCAGGGATTTTCAGATCCACAGTTCCCGTCGGTGTGGGCATCTTGATCTTGCCGCCCAAGGCGGCCTCCCACGGGGTGACGGGCAATTCGACATAAAGGTCACGGCCTTCCACACGGTAGATCGGATGCGGTTTGAAGGCAATTTCGATCAAAAGGTCGCCACCGCCCGTGCCCTGCCCCGTCAGGCGCAGTTGCTGGCCGGGCAGGATGCCCTTGGGAATACCCAGATCGACGCTGCGCGTTTGCATCGTCACATGACCGGTGTCATCAAGCTGCGGCATTTGCAGTGTCAGCGTCTGTCTGGCCCCTCTGACCGCGTCCTCAAGCGCGATGTCGACGCGGGCGTGCTGGTCCTGCCGGAACCTTGCGCCCCCGCCGAACCGCTGGCCAAAGAAGTCACGGAACATGTCGGGGTTGATATCGCTTTCGTCAAAGGCAAATCCGCCCTGCCATGCGCCGCGTTGTTGCTGGGCCGGATCGGGGCGGGGTTGGTCCCACTTGGCACCATAGCGGTCATAGGCCGCCCGCTTTTCAGGGTCGCGCAGCACGTCATAGGCTTCGCCTGCGGCTTTGAACTTTGCATCGGCTTCGGGGGTCGCGTTCACGTCGGGATGATACTTGCGCGCCATCTTGCGATAGGCGCGCTTGATATCATCGGCAGAAGCATCCGGTGAAACCCCAAGGGCCTGATAAAGGGCGGTGTCTGTCACTGCTTCGTCTCGCTTTTCTTTGCCTGCACCATGCCACGCCCCCCAAAGGGGAACATTGACGAAGATCAATTACACGGCAGGCGCGCGCCCTAGACTGCACCGCATGCAATAAAGAGGCGCATCATGAAGAATTTCACATTTTTGGCCCTTCAAGGCCCCGACGGCACCACCTCCGATCTGGCCCCTTTGGCCGACGCGGCAACAACCCACGGCGGACGGCTGGGGGTGATCCATATCGGGCCTGTTCCGGTCTTGGCCTACAGTATCATGGCCACCCCCTACGGTGCGCCGGTCATCCCCGAAGGCTGGGTCGGCCAGCGCAATGAAATGGCCGCACAGCTGGCAGAACAGCAACGTGCGACCCGCGATTACCTCAAGCAAGAGGGGCTTTCGGGCGAGGTCAGTACACTGTGCGTCGAACCGGCCGCGTTCCACGACCTTGTGGCACAACGTGCGGTTTTTGCCGATGTCAGCATTGTGCAAAACAACCTGCGCAAGGAAAAACTGACCTTCGAGAACGTGGTCTATGGCCTGCTGTTCGAAGCTCCGGGTCCGGTGATCCTGAACGCGGAAGCCAACAAAAAGGCGCTGGCGCCGGACAATATCTTTGTCGCATGGAACAACAGCCTGCCCGCCAGCCGCGCAATCAGGGCGGCGCTGCCGCTTTTGAAAGCCGCCAAAGAGGTCACGATCGCCCTGTTTGATGCCGATCCCACGCAATATGCCGATGGCGAAAGCCCCGGTGC
>JBFEQR010000276.1:0-4123 GCA_041549425.1 Yoonia sp.
CTGGCGACATCGAACTTGGACACACCATGTCCGCGATCCGCACTCGTTTCGGCAGGGGCATAGCCTTTGCCCTTGGTCGTGCAGACGTGGATCAATACCGGACCCGTGGCACGGGTGCGCGCGGCGCGCAACACAGGCAAAAGCTGCGACATATCATGCCCGTCAATCGGCCCGATATAGGAAAAGCCCAGTTCTTCGAACAATGTGCCGGCACCGCCGGACTGCATGCCTGTCACCAGATTGCGGGCACGGCGGGCATGGTCACGCAAAGGACCGGGCAAGGCCGCTTCGAACCCTTCAGCCATCTTGTGCAATTCGCCGATGGGCGACGCATAGAGGCCGGACAGATATTTCGACATGGCACCTACAGGGGGCGCAATCGACATTTCATTATCGTTGAGGATCACAAACAACCGGCGCCCCTCTGCCCCTGCATTGTTCAGCGCCTCATAGGCCATGCCCGCACTGATAGACCCGTCACCGATCACGGCAATCGCGTCACCGGTCGGCATGCCCATATCGCGGCCCACGGTGAACCCGAGCGCGGCAGAAATAGAAGTGCTGGAATGGGCGGCACCAAAGGGATCATGTTCGCTTTCGCTGCGCTTGGTAAAGCCGGACAAACCGCCCTCTTGGCGCAGGGTGCGGATGCGGTCGCGCCTTCCGGTCAATACTTTGTGCGGATAACACTGGTGGCCCACGTCAAAAATGACCTTGTCGCGGGGGGTGTCAAAAACAGCATGGATCGCTGTCGTCAATTCAACCACGCCCAGCGAGGACCCCAAATGCCCGCCCGTTTCGGAAACGGCAGAGATCACCTCGGCGCGGACATCATCGGCCAGATTGGCAATGGCCGTGTCGTTCATGCGCCTGATATCGGCAGGGCCTGTGATGGCATCCAGAAACGGTGTTTGGGGGCGATTGGTCATTGCGGCACCTTTGTGGTAAATAAAAAAGCGCCGCAAAAGGGGTGACCCGATTGCGACGCTAGTCTCCTGTAGCCAACAGGAAGGGAACTGGGACCAAAGTCCCAATATCGGGCCAGCCAGGGAGGGTAGCCCGATGGCGTAAGAAACAGGCGGGGCGTCGCGCGCCGCCTGTTCCACGCTCTTCGACGTGCACGGCCTCTTCCACGATCTCGATCATCAGTGATGAGCGGTTGATCGGGTCAGGCGTTTCACGGCTTTGTTCAGGCAGGATGCGGCCGATAAAGGCCATCGCTGCAATCACGAACCACAGGGCAAGCACGAACACCGCCGCATAACCTGCACCTTTGAGCATCAAGAGCGTGATATCGGCGGTCAGCCTGCTCTTTTCGCTCATTTCGAGGATGTTGTCGTTTTTCATCATCTCTCTCCTTAGTTCACTGGCGCGTAGCCGTGGACTTGCGCCCAGACATACCAGTTATCAACAACCGTACCGGTCAACAGAATTCCGATACCGCCGGTCAGCGTTGTCAGAACTGCGAACCACCACGCCCAGCGGTGGATACCTTCCATGGTGGCGTTAAAGCCCATGGTCCAGCGCCAGAACAATGCGGCACGCTCGGTCGCGGTACCGCGGTCTACGATCTGCTCGATCTCGCGCTCGCCACCAAAGCGGCTGACGGCAAGGATCGTGGCACCGTGCATCGCGAACAGCAGGGCAGATCCGTAAAGGAACGCAATGCTGAGGGCGTGGAACGGATTGTAGAACAGGTTGCCGTATGTGATCGAGAACAGGTTCGTCCAGTCAAGGTGCGAGAACACGCCATATGGCACCATCTCGGACCAGTCGCCCATCAGGATGGGACGGAACAGACCCAGCACAAGGAACAACCAGATCGCAGAGGCAAACGCCCATGCCACATGCTTGCCCATGCCCAGTGCTTCGGCGCGCAGATAGGTACGTACCCACCATGTCAGAACCGAAATCAGCAGGAAGAACGACGCGATCATAAAGTAACCGCCGTCATTCATCGGTGGCATGCCCAACCCGTAGCCGGGCGACGGTGGATCAAGCGAGAACCAGAACAGATCCCGCAGGAAAATCGCGGGGTTATAGTCGGCTTGGGCCCAAAAGGACAAACCGACCATGACAAACCAGATCAGACCGGTCGCCAGCGAAATCACCCCGAAGGAACCCAGATAGATCGGCCCCAGCTGTGCGTTCCCAAAGAGGCCCGCAAGCTTGGAAAAGCCCACACCCTTGCCTCGGTCAATTGCAGCGCCGTCGTAGCCTTCGACGCCCATCTCAGGCGGTCCTTGGACCTGAACCTGTGTGAAGATGTTTTGATATTCAGCCATTGTTCATATCCTCCTACAGATCGACCCACCAAGGGAGTTCATAGTACCAGTCCCACCAGATGATCCATTCTTCGAACCAGACAGTGCCGGAAATCACGATACAAATCGCAGACCAGAAACCCGCGTTCAGCGCCAGAAACAGGCCCAGACGGTGAATGCCCAATGGCCCGATCGAATAGCCGATCAGATCACGGAAATACGTGTCTTCGTGGTCGGGCGATTTGATCTCCTGGCCCTTGGGCGGGTTCACGGCCGACAGTACCAGCGAGCCGTGCAGCGCAAGCGCCAGACAGGTGGTAAAGAAGAACGTGATCGCGATCATATGGACCGGATTGTAGTGAAAGTTGCCGTAGGTGTAGCCCACGTTGTTCACCCAATCGAGATGGCTGAAGATGCCATAAGGGAACGCATGACCCCAAGCCCCCAGCAGCACCGGACGGATCACAACAAGGGTGACATAGGCAAAGATCGCCACGCCAAAGGCAAAGGGCACGTGATAGCCGATCCCGAGTTTGCGGCAAATCTCGACCTCGCGCATGGCCCAGCTGACAAAAGCGCCGATGGCACAGATCGTGATGATCTGCCAAAGCCCGCCGTCCAGCAAAGGTGCGGCACCCAGACCGTATTCAAGCGGCGGAGGGTTGATGGAAATCAACCACGGGTTCCACGTGGGGCCCTGGCTGGCCCCGTAAAAAATCAATATTGTCCCAAGGACGGCGAAAAAGAACGTCGTGACCCCGAAGAAGCCCACATAAAATGGCCCCACCCAAAAGTCGAACAGATCACCGCCTACCAATGTCCCGCCACGGACCCGGTATTTTCTCTCGAAGCTGAGCTGTGCCATCTTCCAATCTCCATTCACTGACAGGCCCTGCATCCCCGTTCGGGTGCGCCCTGTCATTTTCAATGTCGGTGTTTGCTACGGGCGGAACGTGCCCGCCCGCAGCGTTATCTTTGCGGCATAAGCCGATTACATTCCGCCAAAGGCGAGCTGGAACCAGTTTGTGCTTTCGTTGCTCAACAGGACGAGGTGAATCATCGCTGCAAGCAAGAACAGGAATACGCCCTGAGCCACGAAAACGCGGCGTGGGTCGAATACCAGCCAGATCTTGTAGAACTGTGCCATGTGCTATTCTCCTACCAGCTGAACCAAGGAAGCTTGATGTACGTCAGTACGTGAGCAACAACGGCAACGATCGTGAAGATCGTGAACCCGCTCATGTAAACTGCGTGCAGCTCCTGGGCCTGCTCGTCAGTGAGACCTGTGAAAGAAAGGTCAGATTTGTCAGCCATGTTTTGTCTCCAAAATTAAGTACTGACGCCGCGCACCCCCCGCGGCCGGGTTACGACAGAAGCTCTTCCTCTGCCCCAATCCATCATCCCGGGGGGGAATGATGAACATCGGATGTCCGTTGCCGGACAAAACTGGTTGCGTCGCGATCATGCGCTGAAGATCTGCGGCGTAATAATGCGGGCCTGTGTCCAGGCTTTTGCGAATGGGCCTTTTTCCGGCAACTCCATGCGGCGGGCCGCAGACAACACCCACGTCAGCAGGCAAAGCGGCAGCGTGGCCAGAAAGATCAGCCCGAAATAGGCATAGTATTCGCGCTTCGGCGGCGCCGACCGGACCCGTGTCATGGGTGCATCAGTGGTAAAATCAGTCATTTGCGTCCTCCGGTGGATGGTTGCAGTGTTTCGATCGTTTCCAGAACAACGCGGTTCTGTCCGGCATCGAGGGCCGCACGCTCGGCTGCGTCGCGCAGCGTCTTTGCGGCAGAAATTCGGGTCAGGATCGGATGGGTGGCCACGATCTCGTCCAGCTTGGCCTGCGCATCGGC
>JBFEQR010000277.1:0-4120 GCA_041549425.1 Yoonia sp.
ACACTCACTAGCGACGATATCGTTGTCTCGAATGCCTCCTGCACCACCAACTGTCTCTCGCCAGTGGCCAAGGTACTGAACGATGCCGTAGGCATCACCAAAGGCTTTATGACCACGATCCACAGCTACACCGGCGACCAGCCCACGCTGGACACGATGCACAAGGACCTTTACCGCGCACGCGCTGCCGCCCTGTCGATGATCCCCACATCCACCGGTGCAGCAAAGGCCGTGGGTCTGGTGCTGCCCGAACTGAACGGCAAACTGGACGGCGTTGCGATCCGCGTCCCTACGCCCAATGTGTCTGTCGTTGACCTGACGTTCGAGGCGGCCAAAGCCACCACGGTGGAAGAGGTCAACGCCGCCATCATCGCTGCCGCAGACGGCCCTTTGAAGGGCATTCTGGGCTACACCGACCTGCCGATGGTCAGCTCTGACTTCAACCACGACCCGCATTCCTCGATCTTCCATCTGGACCAGACCAAGGTACTGGACGGGAATATGGTGCGTATCCTGACGTGGTATGACAACGAATGGGGCTTCTCGAACCGTATGGCCGACACGGCTGTGGCCATGGGCAAGCTGATCTAGCCGACACTTCAAATTCGAACGTCAGAGGCCGTTCCTTCGGGGGCGGCCTCTTTTTTGTGCGATGTCGAAACGCGCCATGCATCGCGCGCATATCCGATAGCGCTAACTGTCGGTTGTTCTGCGGTGCAGCATAGCTAAATCAGGGTCAAGACAAACCAAAGCGATGACTGAAAAAGGAGCACGCAAATGACCGTTCTGAACACTGTTCGCACCGCAATTCAAAAGCGCGTGGCCTACAACCGCGTAAAGCATGAAATCGCAAACATGCCACAAGAGACAGCGATTGATCTGGGTATCTTCCGCGAAGACGCCAGCAAAATCGCAGCCAAGGCGATCTACGGCTAGTTTCCTCCCTGCGCGGCCAGAAATGCTGTGATGCGATCCCTGTAACCGGCCTGTCTGGCAAGGTTATTGTGGGTCGCTCCGGCAACCCCATGAAACGTCACATCCAGCCCCGCCGCGCGCATCAGCCCCGCCAGACGCTCTGCGTTCGCGAACCCGATCATTTGATCGGCAGTGCCATGCTGGATCAGCACAGGGGCCGACAGCGCAGGCACGTCCCGCGCAGAATTCCATTTTTGCACACCCGGCAAATAGCAGGCAGGCAGCCATGACGCCTGTGTCATCAGCGTGCACATCCGCACATATGGGGCATCAAGCATGATCGCCGCCACATCGCGGCGGGCGGCCACATGAATGGCAAGACCGGTGCCCATCGAATAGCCGTGCACGGCGATAGGCCCATCATGTGTCTGCGCCAACCAGTCATAAGCGGCAAGCGCATCGGCTTTCAGGCCCGCCTCTGACGGTTTGCCTGCGATCCCGCCCCCTCCGGGATATTGCATGGCGGATACGGTGCGTCCCGCGGCTTGGTGGGCGTCCAATGTGGCGGTGAAATAGGCCAGCGCACCGCCATTGCCCATAAAGAACAAGACCGCCAAAGGCGCATCGCCCTGCGAAGTGGCCATCGCGACCTCGCGACTGGTCACGACCTCTTGCCGGAAGGCCGGATCGTCGAAAACGTCAGTACCGAAGGGATAGATCAGGGCCGGATGCACCACCACCATGGCGATCGCATAGGCAAGGTAGGTACCCAGCAGCATCCAAAGTCGCTTCACGCACCAAAACGCTGCAACAATGCATCCTTGACCGCGGGCGTCACGAATTTCGACACATCACCGCCAAGGCGCGCGATTTCCTTTACCAGCTTCGACGCAATCGCCTGATGCTGTGCGTCGGCCATTAGAAACACGGTCTCGATACTGTCATCAAGGGCGCGGTTCATGCCAACCATCTGGTATTCATACTCAAAATCCGCGACGGCCCGCAGACCGCGGATGATCACACCTGCACCGACATCACGGGCGCAATCAATCAACAGGTTTTCAAACGGATGGGCCACGATCTCGCAGCCTGACACGGCCATCAAATTGGCTGTCTCGGCCTCGATCATGGCGACGCGCTCCTCAAGGGTGAAAAGCGGGCTTTTGTCGCGGTTGATCGCCACGCCGATCACCAGACGATCCACCAGTGAACAGGCACGACGGATGATATCCAGATGCCCATGCGTGACCGGATCAAAAGTGCCGGGATATAGTCCTACGCGCATTGCGGGCCTCGTCTTGCTGTTTTCCGCGCCAAGCAACATGATTGCGCGGCAAAAAGCAAGCGCGCGCTAGTGCCCCATGATCATCCCTTCAAGGGATTCCTTTTCCATCGCCAGTTGCGCCAACCGCGCCTTGACCGCGTCACCGATGGAAATCAGGCCGATCAAGGTATCGCCATCCATGACCGGCAAGTGGCGAAAACGGCCTTCAGTCATCATTTCAAGCACATCAAGGGCCGTATGGGACGGGGTGCACGTAATCAGCTTTGACGTCATCAAGGCGCTGACCGGATCAGTCAGGCAACCGGTTCCGCGCTTGCCCAGTTCGCGCACGATATCGCGCTCTGACAAAATGCCGTCCAATGATTGCCCGTCAGCAGAAACCACAACCGTACCAATGCGATGCTTTGACAAAAGCGCCGCCGCCTCGGTGACCGTCGCGGTCGGCTTGACAGAAATCACACCCGCTTCCGGTTTGGATTTGAGTATCTGGGAAACGATCATCAGCAAGCTCCTTACATTAGCATTTATAAATGAGTGTCCGGGATGAAGGGTGGCGCTGTCAAGCGTGCCTTACGCTCCAGCCGTGCTATCTCGTCCTGCATGCCCTTGCGCAGCGCTGCGGCAAAGCGGGTCAACCGGTCCGCGTTCCGGTCCGATGCATGGCGCACCAGATAAAAAGACCGCGTCAGGCCAAAGGCATCCGGTAGCACCTGCCGCAACTCTGGCGCAAAGGGCAGCGCAAAATCATGCACAACCCCGACGCCCGCATGCCGCAACATCTGCAACTGCACCGCAACGGAGTTCGAAGCCAGTTGCACAGCACTGATGTCCGCATCCCCCAGATAGTCCAGCTCCCTGTCAAAAATCATGTCAGAGATATACCCCACGATCCGACGGCCCTTGACCTCGGCAAGGGTTTGCAGCGGCGGTGCATCGGCGCGGGTGGCCAGATGCAACTGGTAATCCGCGATTTTCTGCACCGTCAACCGTCCGGTCGCAGGCGGGCTGACCGTGATCGCCATATCCGCTTCGCGACGCGACAGGTTCACGACCCGCGGCAAGGCCAGTATCTGCACCTCCAGATCGGGGTTGTCGGCCTGAATGGCCGCGCAGACCTGCGGTAGCAAGAAATTCGCGGCCCCATCCGGCGCACCCACCCTGATCTGACCGGTCAGCGCCTCGGACCCGCCCTGCCCCTCATTCATGGCACGCGTCAGGTGCTGTTCGGCAAGCTCTGCTTTGTCGCGCATCCGCTCGCCCAGATCGGTCAGCGCATAGCCCTGCGGGGATTTCACAAAGAGCGTGACACCCAGATCACGTTCCAGCCGCGCAATGCGGCGCCCCACGGTCGAGGCATCCATTTTCAGAATACGCGCCGCCCCCGACAGCCCGTCACTGCCTGCGACGCAAAGGAAAACCCGCATATCATCCCAGTTTTTCATCGCCAACCTTTGCATTTATGCAAAATGATTTTGGCATATTGCTTCTTTCACAGTGAAAAACGCAAGCCTATAAAGTCGGTAACCCAATCTGCGGAGGATTCCATGCAAGAGCTTACCCATTACATCGGCGGCCAGCACGTCAAAGGCACGTCAGGCCGTTTCGCCGACGTCTACAACCCTGCCACAGGCGAAGTGCAGGCCAAAGTCCCGCTCGCCAATGCGGCCGAAATGGCGCAAGCAGTGGAAATCGCGGCCAAGGCACAGCCCGCATGGGCCGCCGTGAACCCGCAGCGCCGTGCGCGCGTGATGATGGCCTTTGTCGGCCTGCTGAACCGCGACATGGAAAAGCTGGCCGAAGCACTTAGCCGTGAGCACGGAAAGACAATTCCAGACGCCAAGGGTGACGTGATCCGTGGGCTTGAGGTTGTCGAATACTGCATCGGCGCGCCGCAACTGCTGAAAGGTGAATTCACCGACA
>JBFEQR010000278.1:0-4106 GCA_041549425.1 Yoonia sp.
CAGGTGGAAATAGTTAGCCGGTGTCGTGCAGTTGGCCACAATCCAGTTATCCCCGCCGCACATTGTCAGGAAACGTTCCAGACGCGCGCTTGAGTGTTCGGGCCCTTGGCCTTCGTAGCCATGTGGCAGCAAACACACGAGGCCCGACATGCGCAGCCATTTGCTTTCGCCCGAGCTGACAAACTGGTCGAACATGATCTGCGCGCCGTTGGCGAAATCGCCGAACTGCGCTTCCCACAGGGTCAGCGCATTGGGTTCGGCCAGCGAATAGCCGTATTCGAACCCCAGTACCGCATATTCCGACAGCATCGAGTCGATGACTTCGTAATGGGCCTGCCCTTTGCGGATGTTGTTCAGCGGATAATAGCGTTCCTCGGTGTCCTGATTGATCAGGCCCGAATGCCGCTGACTGAATGTCCCGCGTGTGCTGTCCTGTCCGGATAGGCGCACAGGGTAGCCTTCGGTCAGGAGCGATCCGAAGGCCAACGCCTCACCCGTGGCCCAGTCGATGCCTTCGCCGGTTTCGAACATCTTGGCTTTGGCGTCCAACAGGCGCGTCACGGTTTTGTGCAGCGGGAAGTTGTCGGGCGCTTTGATCAGCGCGTCCCCGATGGCGTTGAATGTCGCGTCTTCGATCGCTGTCACACCGCGTTGGTAGTCGTCGTCATTGCGGTCCAGATGCGACCACTTGCCGTCCAGCCAGTCGGCCTTGTTGGGTTTGTAGGTCTTGCCCGCTTCGAATTCCTCGTTCAGGTGGGCCTGAAACGCGGCTTTCATATCCTCGATCTCGCCTTCGGGGATCAGGCCGTCACGGACCAGCCGTTCGGTATAAAGTGTTAGCGTGGTCTTTTGCTTTTTGATCTTCTTGTACATCACCGGATTGGTGAACATCGGCTCGTCGCCTTCGTTGTGACCAAAGCGGCGGTAGCAGATGATATCCAGTACCACGTCCTTGTGGAACTTCTGGCGGAATTCGGTGGCGACGCGGGCGGCGTGCACCACGGCCTCGGGGTCGTCACCGTTGACGTGGAAGATCGGCGCCTCGACCATCAGCGCGATGTCTGTGGGGTAGGGGCTGGAGCGGCTGAAGTGCGGCGCGGTGGTGAAACCGATCTGGTTGTTGACCACGATATGCATGGTGCCGCCGGTCTTGTGACCCTTCAGGCCGGACAGACCGAACCCTTCGGCCACAACACCCTGACCTGCAAAGGCCGCATCGCCGTGCAGCAGAACACCCATGACGCGGGTGCGGTCGGTGTCGTTCTTCTGGTCCTGCTTGGCGCGTACTTTGCCCAGAACCACAGGGTTCACCGCCTCAAGGTGAGAGGGGTTCGCGGTCAGGGACAGGTGCACGGAATTGTCGTCGAACGCACGGTCCGAGGACGCGCCAAGGTGATATTTCACGTCACCTGATCCGTCCACGTCTTCGGGTTTGAAAGAGCCGCCCTGAAATTCGTTGAAGATCGCGCGGTAAGGTTTTTCCATCACGTTTGCCAGCACGGACAGGCGGCCACGGTGGGGCATGCCGATGATGATTTCGTCGATGCCAAGCTGACCGCCGCGTTTGATGATCTGTTCCATCGCGGGGATCAGGCTTTCGCCGCCATCAAGGCCGAAACGCTTGGTGCCCATGTATTTGACGTGCAGGAACTTCTCGAAGCCTTCGGCCTCGACCAGTGAATTCAGGATCGCTTTGCGGCCTTCTTTGGTAAAGGCAATTTCCTTGCCGTAGCCTTCGATGCGTTCTTTCAGCCAACCCGCCTCTTCGGGGTCGGAGATGTGCATGTATTGCAGCGCGAAAGTGCCGCAATAGGTGCGCTGCACGATGGCGATGATCTCGTTCATGGTGGCCACTTCGAGGCCAAGCACATTGTCGATGAAGATCGGGCGGTCCATGTCGGCGGCGGTAAAGCCGTAGGATTTCGGGTCCAGTTCGGGGTGCGGTGTGTTTGCACGCATGCCCAGCGGGTCAAGGTCGGCGATCAGGTGGCCACGGATACGGTAGGCGCGGATGATCATCAGCGCGCGGATGCTGTCCAGCACGGCCGAGCGGACCTGATTTTCATCAAGGCTGACACCTTTTTCGGCGGCTTTTTCCTTGATTTTCTTACCTGCGGCTTCGGGTTCGGCGGGCCACTGGCCATCAAGGGCGGCTGTCAAATCATCGGTGGGCGCGGGCGGCCAGTCGGTGCGCGCCCAGCTTGGGCCTGTGGCCTCTGCTTTGGCATCGGCGGGGGCATCGCCCAAGGACCGGAAGAACGCCTGCCAGCTTTGATCGACCGCGCCGGGGTTGTCGGCGTAGCGGGCATAGAGTTGTTCGACATATTCCGCGTTGTGCCCTTGCAGGAAGGAAGAGGCATGGAAGACGTCGTTGGGGGAATGATCATTCATGAGGTGACCTCAATGCTTGCCGATGTTGATGTCACGGACCACGCCGGGACGCTTTGTCGTAGTCGTAGGGCGGGGGTGTCCCCCGCCCTTGTTTGCGGGTCGGGGGTGAACCCCGACCTACGTTGTTATTTGCCAATCGCTTCCAGTACAGCTTCGCCCAGTGTGGCGGGGCTGTCTGCGACGACGATCCCTGCGGATTTCATCGCTTCGATCTTGCTTTCCGCATCGCCCTTGCCGCCTGCGACAATAGCCCCTGCGTGGCCCATACGGCGACCCGGAGGTGCCGTGCGGCCAGCGATGAACCCTGCGACGGGCTTCCAACGGCCTTTTTTCTTTTGTTCGGCGAGGAATTCTGCGGCTTCTTCTTCAGCAGACCCGCCGATTTCGCCGATCATGATGATGGATTGGGTTTCATCGTCATCAAGGAACATGTCCAGCACGTCGATGTGTTCGGTGCCCTTGATGGGGTCGCCGCCAATTCCAACGGCTGTCGACTGGCCCAGACCGCTGTCGGATGTCTGCTTGACCGCTTCATAAGTCAGCGTGCCGGAGCGGGACACAACGCCGACCGAGCCGCGCTTGTGGATGTGGCCGGGCATGATGCCGATCTTGCAGGCGTCGGGCGTGATGACGCCGGGGCAGTTGGGGCCGATCAGACGCGAAGCGGAGCCTTCCAGCGCGCGCTTGACCTTCATCATGTCCAGCACGGGGATGCCTTCGGTGATGCAGATGATCAGTTCCATTTCGGCGTCGATTGCTTCTAGGATTGAATCAGCCGCGAAGGGCGGAGGCACATAGATCACCGATGCGTTGGCTTCGGTCACATGCTTGGCTTCGTGGACCGAGTTGAAGATCGGCAGGTCCAGATGCGTCTGGCCGCCTTTGCCGGGGGTTACGCCGCCGACCATCTTGGTACCATAGGCAATCGCCTGTTCAGAGTGGAATGTGCCCTGCGAGCCGGTAAGGCCCTGACAGATCACTTTGGTGTTTTCGTTTACGAGAATGGCCATTTTGGTGGCTCCTTAAAATCTTTTCATCGCGTGGGGTGCACCCACCTTACGGGTTCAACCTTTGACGGCTTTCACGATCTTCTGCGCGCCGTCTTTCAGGTCGTCCGCTGCGATCACGTCCACGTCGGATTCGTTGATGATCCGTTTGCCTTCTTCGACGTTTGTCCCTTCAAGGCGGACGACCAGCGGAACCTTCAGCCCGACCTCTTTCACCGCGGACACGACGCCCTCGGCGATCACGTCGCAGCGCATGATGCCGCCGAAGATGTTCACAAGGATGCCTTTGACGTTGGGGTCGGACGTGATGATCTTGAACGCCTCAGTCACTTTCTCCTTGGTGGCACCGCCGCCGACATCGAGGAAGTTGGCAGGTTCGGCCCCGTAAAGCTTGATGATGTCCATCGTTGCCATGGCAAGGCCTGCGCCGTTGACCATGCAGCCGATCTCACCGTCCAGCGCGATGTAGTTCAGGTCATACTTGGAGGCTTGCAGTTCCTTGGCGTCCTCTTCGGTTTCATCGCGCAGGGCGGCTACATCGGCGTGGCGGTAGATGGCGTTGCCGTCGAATGACACCTTGGCGTCCAGCACCTTGAGGTCGCCGCCGTCGGTGACGATCAGCGGGTTGATCTCCAGCATCTCCATGTCTTTTTCGACGAAGGCGCGGTAAAGGTTGCCCATCAGCGCCACGCACTGCTTGACCTGCGG
>JBFEQR010000279.1:0-4105 GCA_041549425.1 Yoonia sp.
CGTGGATGAAGCGGCGGCAGAGCTAGCCCGTGCGCGCTATGCCTGTCTGTCGCCTTGGTCGCATGACCCCGCAGCCTATGGGCGTGCCGCCCTGACAGCGGGGTTTTCCATGTGCGAAAAGCCGGTGACCCAAATCCTGACCGATCTGTTCAGCAAGGAACTGGCCTATCTCAACCAGGACGGGGACCAGTTTTTTGATGCGACGCAAAATGCCCGCCTTGTTGCCAATGCAGAGCAATATTACCGTGTCATGTATTATGGATCGCGCCTGTCGTGGAACCTGCGCGACCAGCATATGTTCCAGACCTTGCGCAGAATTCTCGCCCATGCCGGAGCGGACAAAAAGGCGGTCGTCTGGGCGCATAATTCGCATATCGGCGATGCGCGTCATACCGACATGGGGCGCAACCGTGGTGAGCTGAACATCGGCCAGTTGTGTCGTCAGGAATACGGCGACAGCGCCGCGCTGATCGGGTTCGGCACAGGTGCGGGCACGGTGGCTGCGGCCTCTGAATGGGACGCACCGATGGAAACCAAGAACATCCGTCCCCCGCGCCCCGACAGTTACGAGGCACTTTGCCATGATGTCGGTTACGAACGGTTCCTTTGGGATTTCCAGAAGGACCGGTCAGGCCCGTTCTATCAGTTCCTGCGCACCCCCCGCCTTGAGCGCTACATCGGCGTGATCTACCGCCCAGAGACCGAACGCGCCAGCCATTACAGCCCCGCGGTCCTTCCCGATCAATATGACGCTTTCGTCTGGTTTGACAAAACGCAATCCGTCACGCCGCTGCCTGCGATAACCAACACAGCAGAAGACGAAACCTACCCCTTCGGCCTGTGATGACGCCCTGCACAAAAGGCACACCCTGACGTCGCAGCATCAGCACTTTGGCCAAGACGACAAACACACCAACCACCAAACCCGAAAAAGGAGTACTGCCATGCTACAAACAATGTTTTCCCCGATGCGTACCGCAGACCCGTTTGCGGACATGCGGCGGATGCAAACCGCGATGAACCGCCTGTTTGACGGCGGGCGCACGCTGGGGCCGTCGGCGCACTATCCCCCTGTCAATTTCTGGGCCGGTGAAGACAGCATCGTGATGACCTGCGAACTGCCCGGCCTGACCGAAGACGACATTGATCTGACCGCGCACGATACGACGTTGTCCACGCGCGTGACCTACCCCGCAGCCGAAGCCGGCGAAGACCTGATCTGGCACCGCCGCGAACGGGTCGAGGGATCATTCCTGCGCACGATCGAACTGCCGTTCCGTGTCGATCCCGAACACGTCGACGCGCGCTTTGAAAACGGTGTGCTTGCCGTCGAAATGCAGCGACCCGAGGCTGACAAGCCCAAACACATCAAGATCAAGGCAACCTGAAGTCACAATGGAAAGGAGAAGATCATGGCACAAGAACTGACCACCCAAGACACACAAGACCTTGCCACCACAAACGGTGACGCAAATCGTCGGGCGATGGCGTTTACGCCAGCGGTCGATATCTTTGAACAGGGCGAAACCACCGTCATTATGGCCGACATGCCCGGCGTGGCGCCGGACGATGTTGATGTGACGCTGGAACATCAGGTTCTGACATTGCGCGGCAAGGTCAAACCCTATGCGCCTGAAGGCTATCGCGCACTGTCGTCCGAGTATCGGGTCGGCGATTACATCCGCGTTTTCACGCTGTCGGATGAAATTGATCAGGACAAAATCAAGGCTGCATTCAAGAATGGTGTTCTGCGCCTTGAATTGCCCCGCTCACCCGAAACCCAACCCAAGAAAATCACGGTAAAGGCGGCCTAGCCTGCCTTCACCGCAGATCACTGCAATCAACGGAGGACCATGAAATGCAAATCAGCGATCTAATCCCATGGGGTCGGCACAAAGACAAAACGGCGTCGCGCGACAGCGAAGACAGCACCAACCCCCTTGTTTCACTGCAACGCGACATCAACCATGTCTTCGAAGAATTCTGGCACAAGGTTGAAAACGGCTGGACCGGTCGCCGCGACGCCGTCGATATTTTCGGCCCCAGCACAGACGTCATCGAGACAGACAAAAGCGTGGATGTGTCTATCGAACTGCCCGGCATGACGCAGGACGACATCGACATCTCATTGTCGCACGACACGATGACAATCCGCGGTGAAAAAAAGATCGAACACGAGGAAAAGCGCAAGGGTGTCTACATGTCCGAACGCTCTTACGGGTCGTTTTATCGCACTGTGCCCCTGCCTGCGGGCGTTGATGCCGACAAGGCCGATGCAACGTTCAAGAACGGCGTTCTGACGGTGAAACTGCCCAAAACCGCAGAGGCGCAGGCCAAGATCAAACACATCGCCGTAAAGGCTGCATGACACGGCAGGGACCGGCATCTCCGGCCCCTGTTCACAGCTTTGAAAAGGAGACAACAATGCGCACTGTTTTCCCTCGCCTTTGCCACCTCTGGGTTGCGATCTGGATCGCGATGCTGGCTTCTTCATTGCCCGCCGCCGCACAAACGGCTGACAGGCCATTGTTTTTGAACGAAGACGGGTTGCCCACGCTGGCCCCGCTTTTGGCAGAGGTCACCCCCGCAGTGGTCAATGTGTCCGTCGAAAGCCGTCAAACGCTGGAGATGAATCCGCTTTTCAATGATCCTTTTTTCCGGCGGTTTTTCGACATGCAACCGATGCCCCAAATGCCGCAGCAACGCCGCCAGATGAGCGCGGGATCGGGCGTGATTATTGACGCCCAAGAGGGCTATGTGCTGACAAATTCCCATGTCGTGGAAAACGGCGACCGGATCATCGTGACCCTCAAGGACCGGCGCCAGTTTGACGCAGAACTGATCGGCGATGATCCCGGAACGGATATCGCTCTTCTCAGGATCAACGCCGACGGATTGGCCGCCCTCGACATGGGCGATAGTGACCGGTTGCAGGTGGGCGATTACGTGCTGGCCATCGGCAATCCGTTCGGAATTGGCCAAACCGTGACCTCCGGCATCATCAGCGCGCTTGGTCGCAGCGGGCTGAATATCGAAGGCTACGAGGACTTCATCCAGACCGATGCATCCATCAATCCCGGCAATTCGGGCGGCGCGTTGGTGACGCTGGACGGTCGACTGGTCGGGATCAACACCGCGATCATCGCGCCTTCGGGGGGCAACGTCGGCATTGGTTTCGCTGTGCCCGCGAATATGGCCGAAGCGGTGATCGACCAGCTTATCAGGTTTGGCGATGTCCAGCGCGGGCAACTTGGGGTGATGGTGCAGGATTTCACCCCCGACCTTGCCCAAGCGCTGGGTGTCGAAACAGCCGTGGGTGCCGTGATCACGCAGGTTGAGCCGGATAGTGCGGCGGAAGCGGCGCAATTGCAGGCAGGTGATTTGATCGTTTCGGTCGATGGTCGCCCCGTGGTCGGCGCGGCAGATCTGCGCAGCCAGATCGGACTGCGTCGCGTTGGCGTGCAGGTCGACATCGGCGTGATCCGCGATGGCCGCACGCTGGAAATTTCAGCAACGCTGCGCGATGCAAGCCAACCCCAGACCCGCCCCATCGCGCGCAGAACCGACCAGCTTTCAGGGGCCTATCTGCGTGATCTGGGACCCGATGACGAATTTTTCGGCACCGTGTCGGGTGTTCTGGTAGTGCAAGTGGACAGCGACAGCCATGCCGCCTACTCGGGGTTGGAGCCAGGCGATATCATTCTGGCTGTCAACCGCGTGCCCGTGGGGTCTGTCACCGCGTTGCGCGAACAGTTGGCGTCGATCGAAGGGGCGCTTGCACTGACGATCCAGCGCGGATCGGCCCGCATTTTCCTGTTGATCCGGTAAGCGTTCAAAAGCAGGACGGGTGTCCGTCTTGGATGGGCCAATGACACGCGCCCTAACGCTCGGCGGGTGTAAGATAGGCTGCAAGCACCTCGTCATAGGCGGGGTCCTTGCGCGCCAGAAATAGCGTCGCCGCCAGCATCCCCTGCTTTGAGCCACAGTCGAACCGTCGCCCCGAAAAGCGGAAACCGGCGATCCCCACGGTCTGACCGCTTTGCGCGATGGCGTCGGTCAGTTGGATTTCACCGCCAACACCGGGCGTCAGGCGGGCCAGCGCGTC
>JBFEQR010000280.1:0-4092 GCA_041549425.1 Yoonia sp.
CAGTTCGCGCGCCATCGCCTGATCAAGCAACGCAGCCGCCGCGCGGCGTCTGTCATGCAGCGCGCCAGCCGCAGCATCATAGGCCGATTGCGCCTGCGCGACGTTGCGGTCAAGCTCTGCCATGTCACGGGCACCATCGTCCAGAACAGAAAGACGTTCACGCAATCCGCCGACAAAGCCCGACAAATCGTCAGGCATCACGCCATGTTTGCGCGCCAGACCACGGATCGCGAAAAGCCGTTCTTCGACTTCTTCCAGTTCGGTCACGTTAAAGGACAGGTCATCAAGGCAGGAAGCCACGCCGCTTTGCGCCTCATCAAGCGCCAGCATCGCGCGTTCGATCGCTTCCAAAGGGGCGTCCAACCGCCCCTCTGCATCGCCAGCAACCCCTTGCAGCCAACGCGACGCATCACCGACCAGCCCTTCGGCGCCATTCAGGCCAAGCGCCTCTCCGGCTTTGCCGATATCGGCGCGGATCTTTTCGGCCGCTTGCATCAGCCTCCGCTGGGTGTCCAGCGACGCCTCTTCGCCCGGTTGCGGGTCCAGCGCATCAAGTTCGGACACCGCGTGGCGCAGATACTCTTCCTCGGCCTGTACCTCTGCCAGTTTTTCTGCTGCATCGGCGCGCGCTTTCTCGGCCTTTGCCAGATCGCGCCATGCATGGCGAACCTGCTGCACCTGTCCTTCCAGACCGGCATAGCTGTCCAGCATCTGACGGTGCCCGCGCGGGTTCAATAGACCACGGTCGTCGTGCTGGCCATGCAGTTCGACCAGCGTTTCGGACAAACGCCGCAAAACTTCGCCACTTGCGCGGCGGTCATTGATCCATGCAGTCTTGCGTCCGTCACGGGTGTTGATCCGGCGCAGGATCAGTTCGTCATCAACTGCGATACCGGCCTCTTCCAGAACCGCACGGGCGGGGTGATTTTCAGGCAGATCGAACCACGCCGTCACCTCGCCCTGATCGGCCCCTTGACGCACCAGCTCTGCCCGCCCGCGCCAGCCAAGGACAAAACCCAAGGCGTCCAGCAAGATCGATTTGCCCGCACCGGTTTCACCCGTCAACACGTTCAACCCGGGCTGGAACGCCAGTTCCAGCCGGTCGATGATCAGCATGTCCCTGATATCTAGTCCACGCAGCATGTCAGTGCCCTTCGGACGCGAGCGGTCCCACGATGATTACAGCCACTCACCACGTACCACTTGCCGGTAGATCGACGCGAGCCAGTTATCACCGACAGAAACCGCACCCAGCCCTTGCCCTGTCAACAAGACATAGCTGGCTTCATACCATTCACTGGATTGGTAGTTATATCCAAGGATCGCACCTGCCGTCTGGGCCTCGTCCGTCAGACCAAGCGAGAGATAGCTTTCGACAAGACGGTGCAACGCCTCTGGTGTGTGGGTGGTGGTCTGGAAGTCTTCGACCACCGTGCGGAACCGGTTGCTGGCGGCAAGGAAGTTGCCACGCTTGAGGTAATACCGCCCGATTTCCATTTCCTTGGCTGCCAGATGGTTGAACGCTAGGTCAAACTTCTGCACCGATGCGGCGGCATATTCGGTGTCGGGGTATTGTTCGATCACGCGCCGCAGGGCCTGCAGGGCCTGAAAGGTCAGCCCCTGATCGCGTCCGATGTCGTCAATCTGGTCATAATAGGACAAGGCCAGCAAATAGGCTGCATAGGCCGCGTCCTGCTGCGCGGGATAGAAATCCAGATAGCGCTGTGCCGAAGCACGGCTGTTGGGATAGTCGCGATCACGGTGGTAGGCAAAAGCCTGCATGATCAAAGCGCGTTCCGCGAATTCCGAATAGGGGTAAAGCCGCTCGATCTCGCCAAAAGTAAAGGCCGCATCGTCAGGGCTTCCATCAGCGATTTCACGTTCGCCACGTTCAAAAATCTCTTGTGCTGTCAGTTCATCAAGCGGCTGGCCACTGCGTTCGAATGTGCCACAGGCTGCAAGCGCCGAAAAAGCAAGGACCGCACACAGACGCGCAAACGGGCGGCTTTGGAGGGCTTGATTGGTTGGCATGCTGATGTCCTCACTCGCACTGACTGGTGCGTTTCACCAAACGGCCTGAGGCCGTTACCAGCGGTCTAACATAGAAAAATGTGGTGCAAAATGCCTTTTGCGACTTCGCCCGGTCAACTGTCAGTGCAAAGGTTCAGGCGACAGCATCCAGGTCGGCCATGCTGACCCCGACACCAGGCAAACGGGCTGCCGTTTTCACATCGCAATCAATCCAACGCCATGCATCGGGTTGCGCGAAAAGCGCATGCAAAAGCTTGTTAGTCATGGCGTGTCCCGCACGTGTGCCGGTGTAGCGGCCAAGGATCGGGGCACCGGCGGTGTAAAGATCGCCCAACGCATCCAGCATCTTGTGGCGCACAGCCTCATCCGCGTGTCGCAGGCCACCCGGTGTCAACACCCGGTCACCATCGACGACGACAGCATTTTCAACCGATCCACCCAAAGCCAGACCGTTTGCATGCATCGCGTCCACGTCGGCAGATCGGCAGAAGGTCCGGCTATCGCAAAGCTCGCGAACAAAGGCGCCGTTGGCCATGTTCAAAGTCTTTTTTTGCTGCCCGATGGCCGCATCGTCAAAAGCGATTTCAAAGTCGATTTGCAGGCTGGTCGCAGGCGCAAGCGATGCAAAAACCGCACCTTCGGTCACGGACACTTCTTTCAAGATCTCGATCGCCCGCAGTGGCGCGGAAAGCCGTGTAAGACCGGTGGCCACAATGCCCCGGACGAACTGCACGGCACTGCCGTCCAGAATAGGGACTTCGGGACCATCAATATCAATCAGCGCATTATGCACGCCGCACCCTGCAAGGGCCGCCATCAAATGCTCGATCGTGGAAACCGTCACACCTTCGGCATTGGTCAGGCGCGTATTCAACGGGGACACGACGACATCATTCCAGCGCGCTGCCAGCTTCGGTTTTCCGGCCAGATCAACACGGCGAAAGACGATACCCGTATTGCCGGCAGACGGACGCACCACAACGCGCACAGGCGCGCCGGTGTGAAGGCCAATACCTTCAAAAAGCACGTCAGATTTCAGTGTTGTCTGCAAAACAAGGGATTCCGTGATGCCGTTTCCGATAACCCATGATCTAGGCCGCGACGCGCGCCGCCTCAACTCACTCTTTACAACGGTCTGAAACATGATGTTGCAATTTCCGCGCTGCAGCGCAGAAAATATCGCAACTACCTGATAACAATGCAAAAGGCCGCCCGTGAGCGGCCTTTTTATGTGAACGCGACGTCGCGTCCTTATGGGCAGAAACCCGCTTTTAGTTGGCCTGACGGCGCAAGAAAGCGGGAATCTCGATCTTGTCCTGATCTTCGTCCTGGTCGGGTTCGTGATGCAAAGCCGTCACCTGAGGCTGTGTACGTGACGGTTGCTGGTGGCCGGATTCGGCCTGCGCACCGGTCATACGGTTGATCAGCGAGTTGATTCCGAAACGTGGTTTTTCCGCTTCCGCCGGTGCCGCAGCTTGGGCCGCTGGCTGTGGTTGCGCGCCGGTCTTTGGCACGCGGTTCACGGCTGCCTGCAAACGCGCCAAGGCCTCTGGCGAAGGTGTACCGGGTGCTGGGGCACGCGGCGCGACAAAGCTGTCGGCTTCGGTCAGCGTCGGCTCCGGCCGTGGGGTATAGGCTGGCGGTGGCAGGTCATCGACAACGGGCTGCGGTGCGGGTGCTGCAACAGGCTCTGGCTGCGCCGCGACCTCTGGCTCGGCGGGTGCATCCAGATTTTCGAACAGCGAGCGCTCTGGCGCTGTCGCAGTTGCGACAGCAGGTGTTTCGATCTGTGGCTCGGCAATCGGCTCTGGTGTTGGGGCTGTTTCGGCGGGCGCAAGTGGTGCGGCCATCGAACGGCGAGGCACAGGTGCGTCCATCCGGCCGGCAACCGCGTCAATCCCTGTCGCAACAACAGAGACACGCATGCGGCCTTCCATGCCGGTGTCAAGGGTAGAGCCCACGATGATGTTCGCGTCGCCATCGACCTTTTCACGGATCTTGTTGGCAGCTTCATCAAGTTCGAACAATGTCAGATCATAACCACCGGTGATGTTGATCAGG
>JBFEQR010000281.1:0-4088 GCA_041549425.1 Yoonia sp.
GATCCGCGCCGCTTCATTTCCTTGTAAAGCACGCAGCCGGAAAACTCGGCGGTGCAGCTGGAAATCAGGAAATCGATGAATTCCGCCTTCAGCGCGGGCTCCATCCCGTCCCAATCGACGGTGTCCCAATCTTCGTTCTTCTTGAAATGGCCCTTGTTGGGGTCGGCCTTCATCTGGCCGATCAGCACATCCCATTCATCACGCACAGACGACACATCAATGGCGTCCATCTCGTCGAAATCGGTCGTGTAGAAACGCGGTGTCAGCAGCGTATTCGACATCGCAACCTGCGTTGCCTCTTCGTTGGTCAGGGGCGGCAGGGCCTCTTGGGCGGCAATGGCTTCCTCAGCGGTAGCCGCATTGGATGAATGCATGTTCATGACATCACCTCTTCACTGAATGAGAATTCGCAAAGTTCCATAAACTCCAGATCGCCTGTGGCACGGGTCCAAAGCTGTTCCAGCTTGGAGGCGCGTGTAATCACGGCAGTCCGCTTTTCTTCGATCAATTCGCCGAAGGCGGCCATAATTTCCGGCCCCTGCACCTGCACCGTGTCACCGGGATGGATCACCGCCCCGTTGTCCAGCCGGACATGCGCTGACAGTTCCTCGAACCGGTGCGAGATCGTCACCGTGCAAGGCGCTGTCTCTTTCTCTCTGAATAGTAGTCCCATGTGAGTTCCCTTTCACATTAGGCGCAGGGGGCTAACCTGCGCACAGTTTCAGTCCAGCAGCTTGGCAAAAGCTGCCACATTATCTTTGCCGTAGCCGATCAGCTCGACCGACAAACCGGTGGTGTCATCAATGATGGCGATATTGCCGTTTTCGCGGCGCACGACGGTGACGGGCGCATTGCCCGACAGGTCGTGGACAAAGCGTTCGCGTTCGATCACGCGACCGATGACCCCCAGAAAACCGCCCTTGTAGTCGGCTGAGGACGCCAGAAATGTGCCGTCGGGGGTCGTGACTTCGTAGGTGCCGCTGCGATCGCCGGTCATCACGATTTCCATCGACTGCAAGATCGGGGCCTCGACCAGCACGCCCTTGTTGGGCACATTGAACCATTGGGCATAGGCGACCAGCGCAAGCGTGGCGGCCATCAGGCCAAACATGGCCTGCACCAGAAAACGGGGGACCATGTCGCGGTCACGGTGGCGCATTTGTTGTTCAAGCTGTGACATGATGCTTACTCCGCTGCGACGGCATTGCCGTCTTGTTGGCTGACGCGTTCAATGCGTGGTTCGGAAATCCGTGTCTCGGCGGCTTCGGCAAAGATACGGGCCACATTTTCGGCGTCCGGAATGCAGCGCAGTGCAGGTTGTGTCCGCGCGATGCGCCAGGGACGCACGTGGGGCCATGACATCAGGTAGGACACGCGTGTCTCGCCGATCAGTTCAAAGGCCAGTGTGCCGTGACCCGAAGGTTTCAGGTCCAGCTTGGCTGTGCCGATCCACGTATAGGGCAGGTTCAGCGTCATGGTCAGTGCCGCCCCGATCCGCATCGCCACCCGCTTGTTGGTCAGCGTGTAGACCGTGGACCGTGCCTGCACATAGGCGATGCCGTACAGGATCGCACAGGCGACGATGCCGGACAGGATAAACGGCAAACCATGCATCACGGCGATACCGAAAGGCGCATCCGCCGAAGAAACGCCCACCCGCCAGAAAGCGAGCAAGGCAAAATAGGCCATGACCCAGCGCACGCCCAAAGCCTCGCGCGCCAGACGGCGTGGATCAGGGGCGCCTTGCCACAAGATATGTTCCCCTTCGGGCAACTGCTCTGGCAGGCCCCGTACAGGTTCGAAATTAAAGTCGTCATGGCTCATGGCGCGTTCCCTCGCTTTTGTCGTGGTGGCCCCGGTGGCGAACCGGGATCACCTTGTCGTTTGTTGCAGGATCAGGAGGCGTACATCGTGCCGCCGGCGTAATACGCCATGATCTTGTCTTCCTCGAGCAGGGTCACCTGTTCGGCGCTCTTGGTGGCTGGCACGCCATCCCAGTTGCTTTCCATCAGCGACCGCACAACCACGCGGTCGGTGCCGATTTTAGCCATGTTCATCGGGATCAGGCGTGTCTTGCCGGTGCCTTCGGGGTTCAGATCAACCGTCAGAAAACGGACCATTTGCTCTGGCACGTCGACCCACATGTCGATGATCCGACCGACGACTTCACCGTCACGACCGACAACCGGCAGACCACGCGGATCACGCCCCGCAGACACCTTGAAATCAGCCAGACCAGCCATCGGCTTGATCTTCACATGACCATGCGCATCCAGTTCGGGTTCATCGCGGCGCGGCGCCCATGCAGCGGGACCGACACCATCAGCCATTGGATCACCTGTGGGGATCCACGGCGAACCTGTCGATGGCGACGTCTGCGCCAGCGCCAGATCGGTGCGCATCTTGCTGTCTTCGAATTCACGCGACGGCACTGTCAGTTCACCGCGCCCATCGCGCAGTTTGAACGTCTTTTCCTTTGGCAGGGGAAACAGGCTTTCGTTCGCCGGAACACCGTCGTTATCGTCGCGCAAAGGATAGCCTTCGCGCATGTTTTCGGTTTGCAGGTAATAGACAAGACCCGCAAAGAAGATCCAGAAGAGCCAAATTGCTGCGCTCGCCAGATCGAAGTCTCCAAAGAAGTTTACACCAACCATGGTAATTCCTTTCGGTGGTTAGGTCGGGAAATCTGCCAATCCCAGCTTGGCAGACCCCCGCGCGTTAATGGGCCGCAACCGCACAAGCGGCCCCAGCACAATCAGAGTGAGAAAGAGAAGGCCAATTTCGGTGTGATAAACGACCGAATAGCCGGTGGCAGGCGTGGCGAGCGCCTCTCCCAAGGTGCCGTTCCCAGCGGCATGGTTCACGAGGTCACGCATGGTGCCCCCGATAAAGATGGACAGCCCGGCACCGGTGGCTTGCGCAGCCCCCCATGCGCCAAGGGCCAACCCGCGTCCGGCATTGCCAAGCGTGGGCATCGTCATGGCAGCCGTCAGGGTGGACACCCCGAACAAACCGCCGCCAAAGCCGATCAACGCGGCCCCGACATAAAACAAAAGCGGCGACCCGATGGGTGCCGAAAAAATCACCGCGCAGAACGCAAGGATACCCGCCAGAATACCACGGGCGCACATGCGATAGGGGTCAATCCCCTTGGCCAGCCAGCGCGCGGCAAAGGCAAAAGCGATCAGGGCACCACCCGCCCACATCGCGGTCAGCAGCGTCGTCGCTGAAACCGACAGCCCCAGAATTTCACCGCCGTAAGGTTCCAGCAGGACATCCTGCATGTTGAAGGCCATGGTCCCAAGGAACACAACCGCCAGCAGACGGCCCGCATCGCCACCCTTGGCCAGATCATTCCATGCATCGCGGAAGGTCGGCGATGCCTCGGCCCGCTCCGCCTTGGTCATGGGCTTGACCTTTTCCTGCTTCCACAGGGCAATCAGGTTCAAAAGCAGCGTCACCACGGCCGTGCCCTGCACGACCTGCACCAGCCGCAACGCCGAATAATCGCGCAACAGCGCGCCAATAATCATGGCCGCAAACGCCATGCCCACAAGGTTCATGACATAAAGCAGGGCCACGACCTTTGGCCGTGTTTCTTCGGTTGCGCGGTCCGCCGCAAGGGCAAGGCCCGCCGTCTGGGTCATATGCATCCCGAAACCGGTCATCAGGAATGCAAGTGCGGCACCGACATAACCGGCCCAGTCGATATCCAGCGTGCGATCACCCGACAGCACCAAAAGGGCCATCGGCATGATTGCCAGACCACCAAACTGCCACATCGTCCCCAGCCAAAGGTAGGGAATACGTTTCCACCCGATTGCGGATTTATAGTTGTCGGACTTGTAGCCCACCAACGCCCGCAAAGGCGCAACCAGCACCGGCAGGGCGATCATCGCGGCCACCAGCATCGCACCGATGTTCAGCTCAACAATCATCACGCGGTTCAACGTGCCCAGCAGCATCACCGCAGCCATACCAACCGAGACCTGAAACAGCGACAAACGCAGCAATTGGCCCAGCGGCAGATCATCACTGACCGCATCACTGAACGGCAACAGATTGACAGAAAGCTGCTTGAGGGATGA
>JBFEQR010000282.1:0-4063 GCA_041549425.1 Yoonia sp.
AAAGCCGCCAGAGTTCCCCCTGACGGCCTTTGCATTGCGCAAAACGCTTTGCTTATTCTTCGGCACCAAATGTCGCGAGATAGGCGTAAAGGTCAAAAGCCTGCTCTTCCTCGCGCACCTGATAGGCCATTTTGCCGCGCGCACGACGGTTGTCGAGCGTTTCGCGCAGCCAACCGGTCGGGTCTTGCACATAGCCAACGAATGCTTCTTCGGTCCATGGTGTCTCTGCTTCGCCCAGTTCTACCAAAGCATCACTGTACCGGAAACCGTCCACTGAACCCATGGTGCGGCCAGCCAGACCGTAAAGGTTGGGACCCGTGCGCGCGTTGCGGCCGGCAAGCACCTCACCGGAAGCGTCGGCAACGACGTGGCACGCCACACACTGGCGGTTGAATTGCTCTTCACCGGCGGCGGCATCGCCGACAGTTGCGGCATGACCGTCTGCAAAAGCGGGTGCGGAAAGGACAGCAAAGGCTGCTGCGATTGTAAACTTCTTCATGATCGTATTCCTCTTCGATCTAGTTCTGTGACCGTTCGCCCCAGTCGATCAGCAATGTAGTACAGTAAGACGGGCGGTCCACCCCTTGGGGCAAAAGATTGCGTGATTGCGATCAAGCCACCGCATGTGCAAGGGCGCATTGCTTCCACAAAACCCTTAACGCATTGATAAGATGATCAATATCTGCATCGCTATGCAGGGGCGACGGGGTAAAGCGCAACCGCTCCGTGCCCTTGGGAACGGTGGGATAATTGATCGGTTGCACATAAATGTCCCATTCGCGCATCAGATAATCGGCCAACATCCGCGTTTTCACCGGATCACCGATCATCACGGGCACGATATGGCTCTCGTTTTCCATATGCGGGATGCCTTCACGGTCCAACGCAGCGCGCAGGCGGGCGACCTGACGGCGCTGTTGGGCACGTTCGATCTCTGAGTCCTTGAGATACGCAATCGAGGTCCGCGCAGCGGCGGCAACCGCAGGCGGCAGGGCCGTCGTAAAAATGAAACCGGACGCAAAACTGCGGATAAAATCGCAAAGGGCCGCCGAACCGGTGATATAGCCACCCACAACGCCATAAGCCTTGCCCAGTGTCCCCTCGATCAACGTAATGCGATCAGCCAGCCCCTCGCGTTCGCTGACGCCACCGCCGCGGGGGCCGTACATGCCAACGGCGTGGACTTCATCCAGATAGGTCATGGCGCCGTATTTTTCGGCCACTTCGACGATTTGCCTGATCGGGGCGATATCACCCTCCATGGAATAAACGCTTTCGAAGGCGACGATCTTGGGGACATCTTTTGGCAATGCGCGCAGTTTCATTTCCAGATCATGCACATCGTTATGCTTCCAGATGACTTTGTCAGCGCGGGAATGGCGGATACCCTCGATCATCGACGCATGGTTGCCTTCATCCGAAAGGATGACGCAGTTTTCCAGACGGCTGCCCAGCGTACTTAGCGCGGCCCAGTTCGACACATAGCCCGATGTGAACAGCAAAGCGGCCTCTTTGCCATGCAGGTCCGCCAACTCGCGCTCCAGCAGCAGATGGTCGTGGTTTGTGCCGGATATGTTGCGCGTGCCACCGGCACCGGTGCCGGTGCGTTCAACCGCCTCACACATCGCCTCAATGACGCGCGGATGCTGGCCCATGCCCAGATAGTCGTTTGAACACCAGACAGTGACATCGCGCACGCCGTCTTCATCGTGGTTTGCAGCCCTCGGGAACTTGCCACATTTACGCTCAAGCTCGGCGAAATACCGGTAGTTACCTTCGTCTTTCAGCCGGGACAGCTGGGCATTGAATAGGGCGTCAAAATCCATCGTTTATCTCTCTTCTTCTCGTATCGTTTTCGGCGCAGGCAACATCCAGCGCCAGAGTTTCGCATCCGGCAACGGCACAACCATCAACCAGTGTTCCAATAGGGCCAGCCCCGCCATGGCGGTCAAAAGGGCAAAGCCGACAACAGTGACATCGGCATCAGCGGTCCAAAGACGCTCTGCACATACAGCCAGAAGGGCGGTCAGAACCGTGATCGCGATGGGAAACGCAAGGGTCACAGGACCACGCCGGAAATAGGATTTCAGATGCATCAACCGGTCCGGCACGAACTCAAGATTGATACGGGGAACGCCGAAAAACAGGTTCAGCTTGGCCGAAATACGGGCCAGAAACAGCACCAGATAGGTGGCAAGGGCAATCCGGTTGTCGGCACCATCCGAGACAATCACCAAACCCCAAAGACCAAGGGTCAGCGCCAGTTCGTGATAGGCGACGGTTTGAAACGCACGAAAGAACCTGTCGCGCATTGTCAGGCCGGAGGGGCAGTCTTCGCGCACCGGTCCGGTGATGACACCGGCCAGAAACGCCAGTTCAATCCAGCCCCAAATCGCCAGCGCACCGGCAAATCCGATATATGCACCCGCAACGCTGGCATCCATCAAGGATACGCTGACCGCCCACGCGCCCAGCGCCAGCAGCGGCAACCCCATGAATACGGTCATGCCATGGGTACCCAGACGGTCTGCCCGCCGCACCGCCACCAAAATCGCACCGGTGGAAAACCACCAGACGAAAATAGCGATCAGCGATGCGATCCAGGGCGAACTCATGTTTCTTCTTCCGAGCAAAAATATCCCGGAGGTGTGGAGGCAGCGCCTCCACCGATTTTCAATATGAAAATCGACACCCCCATCAGTAGGCAGGCTCCAACCGCGGGCTGTCTGGCACTGCGTTCTTATGCACCGGAATGGTCAGCAGCGACACAAAGGCAAAACCCGCCTTGGCCGATCCTGCCATGCGCTTGGCCCACCCTGAAACGCCGCCTTGTTTGCGCCCTTCGGCAATCTGCACATTGGCGTCCTGCATCCGGTTCAGCGTCGGTTCCCAGCGCGGATGGTCGATGTCCAGCGTCATCGGGAAAATCTGCGTCGAGATTTCAGAGGTCTTGCGGAACACTTCCTGACCATACCATTTCGGATCGACGCCCAGCGCCTTGTGGAACTCGGGCCGCTGGTGGTCGCGCACCCACATTGTGGAAAACACAGCCGTCAGGAAGAACTTGATCCACATCCGGTTGGCCCATGTCTCGGTCAGCTTGGGGTCGGTTTTCAATAGCAGGGCAAAGGCCTCGCCGTGGGAAAACTCGTCATTGCACCATTCGCAGAACCATTTGAAAATCGGATGAAAGCGTTTGTCGGGATGCGCCTCAAGATGCCGATAAATCGTAATATAGCGCGCATAACCGATCTTTTCGGACAGATAAGTCGCGTAATAGATGAACTTGGGCCGGAAATACGTGTATTTCTTCGCCTGCGTCAAAAAGCCGAGGTTCACAGCGATACCCGCTTCGCGCAGCGCATCATTGATGAAACCGGCGTGCCGTGCCTCATCCCGCGCCATCAGGCCGAACAGTTCGGTGATGTCCTTGTTGGCGCCGCGACGCTTCATTTCTTTGTAAAGCACGCAGCCCGAGAATTCAGCGGTACAGCTGGAAATCAGAAAGTCGATGAATTCGGCCTTCAGTTTGGGTTCCATTCCGTCCCAATCGACCTCGTCCCAGTCTTCATTCTTCTTGAAGTGGCCCTTGTTGGGGTCCGCTTTCATTCCGGCGATCAGCTTGTCCCAATCCTCGCGGACGGGCGTGACGTCAATTGCGTCCATCTCATCGAAATCGGTTGTGTAAAAGCGTGGCGTCAGCAGCGTGTTGGACATCGCAACCTTGGTTGCTTCTTCATTTGTCAGCGGCGGCAGGGCTTCTTGCGCGGCAATGGCCTCTTCGGCGGTTGCGGCATTGGATGAGTGCATGTTCATGACATCACCTCTTCACTGAATGAGAATTCGCAGAGCTCCATGAACTCCAGATCGCCGGTGGCGCGGGTCCAGAGCTGTTCCAGCTTGCTGGCGCGCGTGATCACGGCAGTCCGCTTTTCTTCGACCAGTTCGCCAAAGGCGGCCATGATCTCGGGTCCCTGAACCTGCACCGTGTCACCGGGGTTGATGACGGCGCCATTGTCCAGCCGCACATGCGCGGACAGTTCTTCAAACCGGTGCGATATTG
>JBFEQR010000283.1:0-4056 GCA_041549425.1 Yoonia sp.
AGTTTTCGCGCCGATTTCCTGTACCGTCTGAACACGTTCCACCTGCATTTGCCGCGTCTGCGTGAACGGGGCGACGATATTGTCATGCTGTTTGCGCATTTTGTGGAACAACTGTCCGAGACCTATGAAATATCACCCCCGCAACTGACAGCCGATGATGCTGCGGCATTGCTGGCGCATGACTGGCCGGGCAATGTGCGTGAATTGCGCCATGTCGCCGAACGCCGCGTTCTGGCAGCACGTCGTGGTGACGGGTCGGTTGCCTCTGCCCTGCGTAATGAAAACCCCACCGAGGACGTCCCCGCCACCCTGCGCGAGGCCGTCGCGCGGTTCGAGCGCACGCTGATCGCGCAGGCGGTGCGCAGCCACAACGGACGTATGGACGCTGTGGCAGAGGCCTTGGGCATCGGGCGGCGGACCCTCAACGAAAAGATCGTCAAGCTGGGCTTGGACAAGGCCGAATTGATCGAATAGGGCGCGCGGCGGGCTACTGTCTTGTTCTGCGGAGCAGGTTCACGCCAATCGCCACAAACCATGCAATCGCCCCAAGTCCGAACACGGCACCAGCCGTATCACCCAAGACCGGCATGATGGTCGCCAGCCCACCAAGCCCTGTCAGACAGCCTAGCCCCACGGTGATCCTGCCCAGCGAACGCCCTAGCCATCCTGCGAGGCTCACGCAGAAAATCCACACGCCACCGGCGATTTCATTGCCGCCGCCAAGCCCAAGTTCGACCGCGTGCAGCACATCCCATAGTTGCGCGGCGCCCGCGGGGTCTGTTGCCGCCAAGGTCGCTGTGCGTTCGACCGCGACGTTCGCGATCATGCCTGCACCCAGAACGAGGGTTGCCCAGACAAGCCCGAAGGCAAGCGTGATTGTGGCCCAGTCCGGCGTCGTGGCCTTCAGTCGGGCGTGCAGGGCCACGACCAGAACGATCAGGGCAAGCGCGTTGACGATGTAGATGCCTGTGTTCCAGAGGATCATGATCCCCTGATTTTCGCGGTTGAATGCAACCACCGCCGCCGCATCGATGTCACTTGTGCCATAGCCCAGCGACGCCAGCAGCGTGACAAGAAGAACGAAGCCGAAAACATAGGTTCCGGCACAGATCAGCGCGGCCAGACCGCCGCTTGAGCGCAATGTCATGTCTTGTTCCTTTCAATGGGAAGATGAGGCAGCGTAGCCTTTGGTGTGCTTGCTCCGGTGCTGCTTTTGAAATGATCTGTCAGGTGGCGGGTCCCATGTGGGTTGCCTACCATGTTCAGGGCCATTGCCGTCAGAAAGAATTGTGCAGGCCCGTGGATTCTGCGTGGTGTCACCCACGGTAAAAGCCAAAGCGCGATACGGCGCAGCGCATCGGGCAAATACGTCAACCGGCTTTGGGTGCCGGTGCAGGCAAACGCCAGCTCGGCGATCTCTTTGTGGCTAAAGACATCCGGACCGCCCACATCCAGCCAGACGCGGTCCTGTGCAATGGCGTCCGCCGTCGCGACCGCCAGATCGGCACCATGGATCGGGTTGATCAGATGCGACCCGTCGCCAGATAGCCAGACCCGTCCTGATTTCGCCATCGACAGAAAGTCGCCCATGTCGGAAAAATACCCCGACGGCGCGATCACTGTGGCGGCCAAGGGGCTAGCGAAAAGCGCATCGACAAAGGCCGCTTTCGCGGCGACCAAAGCCACATTCGGCATCCGGTCAGCGTGCAGAACGTGAATATAGGCAAACCTGCCGATGCTGGCCCTTTGCGCCTCGCGTAGCAGGTTCAGGTTCGCCTGATAATCCACGTCCCAATAATCCAGACCATCGGTCTGTCGCGTGATGCCAAGCGCGGAAATCACAAGATCCGCCCCTGACATGATCCCGTTCAGGGTCTCTGGCTTTGTGGCCTCTGCTTCGACAATCTGGTCAGCGCAAAGCTGTCTGGCGCGCGCGGCGCTGCGGACCAGAGCAGTGACGTACCACCCACGTCGTTGGTATTCCTCGCAGAGGAACCGGCCAAGGTATCCGGTTGCTCCGGCAATAAAGACGGTTTTCATGGGGTTTTCTTTCTTGGTCACGGGAACGCGACGCCAAGGGCAGCAGCGACCATGACTACGGTCACCGGTGTCCAAAGCAGGCGTTCAGGACGTGACGGGCTGATCGCATTCGCAATCATCGAGAGGACCGACAGTAGGACAGTGGCCCAGAACAGGGCGGCTGGCACCTGTGCGGTGATCACACCGCCCTTGGCCAGCACGACCCATGCCATTGCGGCCAGCAACGCGCCCGGCACCACTGCCAGCATCCGCCAAAGCGGAGGCAGCACCGCCGGAAACCGACCGCCATTCGCGAAACGGCCCCAAGGTGCGCCACAGGCAAGCGCGATTTGCATTGCAATGGGCATGGCCACGCAAGCTGTATAAATGCAGGCAGCAGTATGAGGTGTCATTGCAGGTCTCCGGTCTTTGATTGTCAGCCTACAACAGCGTGTCCGCGACCGCGCAGGCATTCAACGACGATCGCTTCGCGGCGTTCACCGGCGTTGACGGCGCTTGCAACACCACCGGCCAAGGCACCGGCGACCGCGCCGCCCAAGGCATCACCGCTGTCTGCCTCGCCCAAAAGCGCGCCTGCGCCAGCACCAAGAACAGTTGCGGCAACTGTTTCCTGATCGAACTGCTTTTGGTTGCGCGCCAAGGACTGGCAGGCGTTCAGATCGTTCTCATAGGTCGCCGTTGGCGGACCATCCAGAATAGGCGTGTAGTCCGCCCCGCTTCCGGCGCATGCCACCAATAGACAACTCGCAGCAACTGCTAACATCATTTTCGTTTTCATCTTCTGACCTTTCTCGTCGACTTGATGAGAGGGCAGATATCCAGCCGCAGCCGGTCCGGACATGACCGCAGGTATCAACGCATTGACAGCTTGTAACAGATTGCAGCTAGGCGACGCGGTTCAGATAGGCCATGGGGCTATGTCCGGTCCACCGCCGGAAGGCGCGCACAAAGGATGATGCCTCGGAAAAGCCCAGAAGATAGGCGGTTTCGTTCACCGTGACCCTTTGCGCGCTCAGGTAATCCAGCGCCATTCGCTTGCGCAGGTCATCGTGGACCTCTCCGAAGGTAAGACCTTCGTCCTTCAGACGCCGGTAAAGCGTCTGGCGGCTCATCCCGACGCTGTGGGCGACCCCGTCCATCGAGATACCGCCCTCATGCAGGCGCGGCAGGATTTGTGCCTCGACCAATCCGCGTGCCGTGGTGTCTGTCTCAAGCTCTTTGAGCAAGGTATCCGCATGGCGGGTGAAAACCCCGAAGGCATATGCATTTCCGGGCGCAAAGTCGGATTCGGCGGTCACCCATACCGGATCGATCCGCAGCGCGTTGCGGCCTGCGTTGAACTGCACCGGTATCCGGAAAAGCGCGGGATATTCATCCATATGCGGCGGCGGCGGATAAGTGACCTCCAGTCCGGTCGCAAAGGTTACGTCCGGAAACGAGCGCCGGAATTCGCTGATGAACCGCGCAAACGAGGCTTCGGTCCCGAGATAAGCGTCATCCGGCATGACCAGATGATCCACGATCCAAAGCCCGTCTGCCGTTTCAAGCAGCTCATAACGGTCGGTTCCTGCGGGCAGGTCTACGTCTGCCATCAGGCGCAGGTAGCGGTTCAGCTGTTCGATCGAATGCGCGAGTGATGCTGATGTGTGGACGATCTGCCCCACGACAGACATCGTTTCCAGCTCTGATTCAAAGGTATGCCGCAATAGCAGGGCGGTATCCTTCGTTTGCCCGATCGCTGCGCCGATCAAGGCGTGATAGGCCGAGACAGGAATGCGGTTGTCCTGATCGCTCAGGTCGGCGTCAGTCAGATTGCTTTCGCGCAGCAAGGACGGACGATCCGCGCCGCGGGCCACTGCGAAATCCGCCAGTGCCGCTGCAAAACCCGCTGCCATTGTTGGAATAGTCATAAATCGCGCCAGAACCGCCTTCAAATCGGGGCAAAGTATTTCGCTTTTCATCCGTATAAACAAGTACCTCTGCCGCTTTCAGCCCCAGCGGTTGGTATGTTTCAGG
>JBFEQR010000284.1:0-4053 GCA_041549425.1 Yoonia sp.
CGGTCCGAGATCGGCCCGATAAACACCTGCAATACCGCCGTCGTGGCCAGATAGCCCGAAAGGGCAATCTGCATAATGGCGTAGTCGGTCTCGAAATATGTTGTCATCGCCGCGAGTGACGGCAGAAAGATCGACATGCTCAGCGCCGACATGCCCGTGATCAGGACCAATGTCAGGATATGAGGGGGTGTGTTGCGATCCAGAAAGCGGATCATGGGAAGCGTCGTCATGGCTTTGGTTTAGGCGTGTTGCGGGGGCATGTCCATGGCTGTGGCGCCTTGAGGCAATTTGCAAATTTGCAGAAAGCTAAACGTGCAAATCCTATTATTTGCAAATATGCGCATTCGGGCTTCCGCGTCGAGGTGTAATGCGGTTATCCATGGGTAACTTATGGCAAAGGTGTGATCTGATGGATGTTTTGCAGGAACTCGAAACGCGACGCGCAGCGGCCCGTATGGGCGGGGGCGAGCGGCGCATTGCTTCGCAACATGGCAAAGGCAAGCTGACAGCCCGCGAACGGGTCGAGCTTTTGCTTGATGACGGGTCATTTGAAGAGTTCGACATGTTCGTGGCCCACCGTTGCATTGATTTCGGCATGGAAAAGGAACGTCCGGCGGGCGACGGTGTTGTCACCGGCTGGGGGACGATCAACGGGCGTCTGGTCTATGTGTTCAGTCAGGACTTTACCGTAATGGGCGGTTCGGTCTCGGAAACGCACGGCCAGAAAATCTGCAAGATCATGGACATGGCCGTGCAGAACGGCGCGCCGATCATCGGGATCAACGATTCAGGTGGCGCGCGTATTCAGGAAGGCGTTGCCAGCCTTGCCGCCTATGGTGAAGTGTTCCAGCGCAATATCACCGCTTCCGGTGTCGTGCCGCAGATCAGCCTGATCATGGGGCCTTGTGCGGGTGGTGCGGTTTACTCGCCCGCGATGACCGACTTTATCTTCATGGTCAAAGACAGCTCTTACATGTTCGTGACCGGCCCCGACGTTGTGAAGACCGTGACCAACGAACAGGTCACCGCAGAAGAATTGGGCGGGGCATCAACCCACACCAAGAAATCATCCGTCGCAGACGCCGCCTTCGAAAACGACGTCGAGGCCTTGGCCGAGGTGCGTCGCCTTGTCGATTTCCTGCCGCTGAACAACCAGCAGAAACCGCCCGTGCGCCCGTTCTTTGATGATGTGAATCGCATTGACGAAAGCCTTGATACGCTGGTGCCCGATAATCCCAACACGCCCTATGACATGAAAGAGCTGATCACAAAGCTGGCGGATGAGGGCGATTTCTATGAAATTCAGGAAGACTTCGCCAAGAATATCCTGACCGGCTTTATCCGCCTTGAGGGGCAGACAGTGGGTGTTGTGGCCAACCAGCCAATGGTTCTTGCGGGGTGTCTGGATATCGACAGTTCGCGCAAGGCCGCGCGGTTTGTGCGGTTCTGCGATGCCTTTGAAATCCCGATCCTGTCCTTGGTAGACGTGCCCGGCTTTTTGCCCGGTACCAGTCAGGAATATGGCGGCGTGATCAAACATGGCGCGAAACTGCTGTTCGCCTACGGCGAGGCGACCGTCCCGAAAGTGACCGTGATCACCCGCAAAGCCTATGGCGGGGCGTATGTGGTGATGGCCTCCAAGCATCTGCAGGGCGATTTCAACTATGCATGGCCGACATCCGAAATCGCGGTGATGGGGGCCAAAGGCGCCACCGAGATCATCCACCGCGGTGACCTGAACGATCCCGAAAAGATAGCCAAGCACACGCAGGACTACGAAGACCGCTTTGCCAACCCGTTTGTTGCTGCCGAAAAAGGCGTGATCGACGAGGTCATCATGCCGCACTCAACGCGCAAACGTGTTTGCCGTGCCTTTGCGTCGCTGCGCACCAAAAAAGCCCATGTGCCTTGGAAAAAGCACGACAATATCCCGTTGTGATGGGGATTTCTGTGCAAGATAAAGGGACGACAGATGGCTAACCTGCCTTACATGGACAAGCACCGCGGATTTCCGGGGCGTTTGCCGGGAACAGATTTCCAGTTCACGCTGCGGCGCGCCAACAAGGATGGTGCGACAGAGCTGACGGAACGCGTGCGCTACCCTGATCGTCGTCCTGCCGACAAGCGGGCCGATGCGGGATTTATGCAGGCCTTGTGGGACCATTTCGGCGAAGAACCCTTTGTGCGGGGCAATCTTGATGCAGGCCGCCTCAGTTGGCTTTTCGGTCGCGAGGTGATTCCGGCCGAAGACCCGTTCGATCCCGCCAGCTATGAGGCGATGTTGCGGATTGACGTGAATGTCGTGCGCCAGACCTTCCCCGATCTTGAGGGTTTGGGGTAATGCGCATGATGCCGCCATCCTTGCCCGTCGCGTCACGCCTTCGGCAAAAAACCGCCCATTTACGTACGGTTGGCTGTTTTGTGTTCTCAGGATGGCAGAACTGCAGCAATGTAACTGCAGGGCGACTGCGGTCCAGCTTACGCCGCCCTGACTTTTTTTGTACCCGTTATACCTTCCCTGGCTGGTCTGCTTTCTCACCAAGCAGACCAGCAACGGAAATTTGCCGACATGTCCGGCAAAAACGCTATGCTATTGGATATCACGCGACTTTCGCTATTGATTGCCTGTGTGGTCGCATCACAGGCGATGCGCATGAAACAACAAGAATAGGTTCAGGATTATGCAAAAGACATCAATCATCCTCGCAGCAGTGGCCGTATTTGGCTTGGCGGGTTGTCTCGACAATGACGTGGAACGCGGCGTGGCTGGTGCAGGGGCGGGGCTTGTTGCCTCTGAACTGCTTGGCACAGACCGCACAGGCTCCATGGTTGTTGGCGCAGCCGCAGGCGTGTTTTGCGACGACGCGGGCGTCACAGCCTGCCGCTAACTTAGACGCACGCGCCTTTCGCGGGCGCATCAATTCCGGAAACCGCCAACGGGGATCATCCCCGTTGGCGGTTTTTTCATTTTAGGGACGCAAAGATCATGTTCAAGAAAATCCTCATCGCCAACCGTGGCGAAATCGCCTGCCGCGTCATCAAGACTGCCCGCAAGATGGGTATCAAGACAGTGGCCATCTATTCCGACGCGGACCGCAATGCGCTGCATGTGAAAATGGCGGATGAGGCTGTGCATATCGGCCCGCCCGCGGCCAACGAATCCTACATTGTGATCGACAAGGTCATGGACGCGATCAGGCAGACCGGCGCAGAGGCCGTGCATCCGGGCTATGGTTTTCTGTCCGAGAACCCCAAGTTTGCAGATGCCCTCGAGGCCGCAGGCGTTGCCTTTATCGGCCCGCCCAAGGGTGCGATTGAAAAGATGGGGGACAAGATCACCTCCAAGAAGATCGCGCAGGAGGCCCATGTTTCGACCGTGCCCGGCTATATGGGCCTGATCGAGGATGCCGATGAGGCCGTCAAAATTTCGAACGAGATCGGCTATCCCGTGATGATCAAAGCCTCTGCCGGTGGTGGCGGGAAAGGCATGCGCATCGCGTGGAGCGATGATGAGGCGCGTGTCGGCTTTCAGTCCTCCAAGAACGAAGCGGCCAACAGCTTTGGCGACGACCGCATTTTTATCGAAAAATTCGTCACCCAGCCCCGCCACATCGAAATTCAGGTGCTGGCAGACGGCCATGGCAACGCAGTGTATCTGCACGAGCGTGAATGCTCGATCCAGCGCCGCAACCAGAAGGTTATTGAAGAGGCCCCGAGCCCGTTTCTGGACGAAGCCACCCGCAAGGCGATGGGCGAACAGTCCGTCGCACTGGCACAGGCCGTGGGTTATACCAGTGCGGGCACGGTCGAATTTATCGTGGATGGCGACCGCAATTTCTACTTCCTCGAGATGAACACGCGTCTGCAGGTGGAACACCCTGTGACAGAGCTGATCACAGGCGTTGATCTGGTCGAACAGATGATCCGTGTGGCCGCGGGTGAAAAACTGCCGTTCCAGCAAAGCGATCTGAAAATCAACGGCTGGGCGATGGAAAGCCGCCTATACGCCGAAGACCCCTATCGCGGGTTCCTGCCATCCATTGGCCGCCTGAC
>JBFEQR010000285.1:0-4042 GCA_041549425.1 Yoonia sp.
ATAGGCAATGTCGGCGGCTTGGTCCGCCGCGTCGGGGTGCTTTTCGGGATAGGCACCGACGCGGATATTGAAGTCACCGCTGTCGGCAAGGGCTTCGATCAGGTCAACTGACGATGCAAAGCCGTCCGGATGCGGGGTAAAGCGGTCCGCACCTTTGGGGGCGTCGCCGCGCAGGGCGACCAGATCACGCACGCCTGCGGCCGCATAATCATGGGCAATGGCCAATGTCTCGGCCTTGGTGGCATCGACGCAGGTCAGATGGGCCGCCACGTTAAGGCCGCTGGTGTTGTGGATGGCTGTGACGGCCTCATGGGTCAACTGGCGGGTTGTGCCGCCCGCGCCATAGGTGACGGACACGAATGAAGGGTCGAGCGGTGCGAGGCTTTGAACGCAATCGCGCAGCCGAAAGGCAGCTTCCAGATTCTTGGGCGGGAAGAACTCAAATGAGATGGACGGCTTGGACATGGTGAAACCTCTTGCTTGTGTTTCTCTTGTCGTCCGGATAATCGAATGAAGCAAATTCATAAAACTCAGTAACGTTATGAGGGATGCTCATACATGCATATCGAATTCCGTCACCTGCGCACGATCAAGGCCATCCATGATACCGGCGGTCTGGCCCGTGCTGCGGACCAGTTGAACATCACGCAATCGGCCCTGTCGCATCAGATCAAGGGGATTGAGGATCAGGCGGGGGTGGAACTGTTTGTCCGCCGCTCCAAGCCGCTAAAACTTTCCGCCGCCGGTATGCGGATGCTGGCCGCCGCCGAGGCGATCCTGCCGCAGGTTGCCGCGCTGGAGGCCGAGTTCTCAGGGCTTGTGGCAGGAAAAGCGGGGCGGCTGCATATCGCGATTGAATGTCACGCCTGTTTTGAATGGTTGTTTCCCGTGCTGGAGCAATTCCGCAAGGCATGGCCCGAGGTCGATGTCGATATTCGCCCCGGTCTGGCTTTTGACGCTCTGCCTGCCTTGCGCAAGGAAGAGGTTGATCTGGTCGTTTCATCCGATCCTGAGGACCTGCCCGAGACTGATTTTACCCCGCTTTTCGATTACGAACCGGTCTTTGTTGCCGCTTCGACGCATCCTCTGGCGCGCAAGGAAACCATCGAAGCCGAGGATTTTCGTGGCGAGACCCTGATCACATATCCGGTGGACCGCGCGCGGCTGGATATCTTTTCGCAACTTCTGACCCCTGCAAAGGTGGAACCGGCGGCGGTGCGGCAGGTGGAATTGACGGCTGTCATTTTGTTGCTCGTGGCGTCAAACCGTGGCGTTGCTGTTCTGCCGGATTGGGTGGTGCAGCAGGTGCGCTATAGCTCTGACTATATAACGCGACCTTTGACAAAGCATGGGATCACGCGGCGGCTTTATGCGGCGACCCGTCAGGATGATACCAGTCGCCCCTATATGGCGCATCTGATCCGGTTGGCGCGGCAAGAGGCCGTCAAATTGCAGCGCGGCGGCGGGACTGCTGGCGCATTTCGATAGCGCTGGACCGAGGCGCAAAGGCGCAAGCCGGCCTCATCAAGTTGGAAGTAGCATGGGTACAGCCCTTGGGCGCAGTTATCCTAACAGAAGGTGAATAAGTGCTTGACTGCGCCGTTATTCGGTCTTGTGAGTTAACGTCGTCTACCCCCTTGTTCCGCGCAGCACTTGGGCCTATACGCCGCGCTTGATCCCCAACCAAGGACGGCAAAGATGGCTGGCAGCGCAAACCTGAACGTAATGATGAAAACCGCCCGCAAGGCGGGGCGCGGGCTGCTCAAGGATTTTGGCGAAGTCGAAAATCTGCAAGTCAGCGCCAAAGGCCCCGGTGATTTTGTCAGCCGCGCCGACAAGGCCGCAGAGGCCTTGATCAAAGAAGAGCTCATGCATGCGCGTCCCAGCTACGGTTTTCTGGGCGAAGAAGGCAAGGAAATCGCGGGCGAAGACCCCACCCGTCGCTGGATCGTTGACCCGCTTGATGGGACGACAAATTTCCTGCACGGACTGCCGCATTGGGCGGTCTCGATTGCGCTGGAACACAAAGGGCAGATCGTGGCGGGCGTCGTTTATGACCCTGTCAAAGACGAGATGTTCTATGCCGAAAAGGGCGCTGGTGCGTGGCTGAACGAAAGCCGCCTGCGGGTCTCGGCGCGCCACCGTATGATCGAATGCATCTTTGCGACAGGCCTGCCCTTTGGCGGCCGTGCCGATTTGCCCGAAACGCTGCAGGATCTGGCGCGTATTCTGCCGGCCTGTGCTGGCGTGCGTCGTTTCGGTGCGGCAGCGCTTGATCTGGCCTATGTGGCTGCAGGCCGTTACGACGGGTTTTGGGAACGCAAGCTGCATTCATGGGATATTGCGGCGGGCATCGTGATTGTCCGCGAGGCCGGTGGCATTCTGGAGCCCATCAAAGAGGGCGGTGACGTCCTCAGCGATGGCGAAATGATCTGCGCGAACGAACCGATCTTTGAGAGCTTTGCAAAAGTGATCCGCAAATCCTAACGCCTGACAAGGGGCACGCTGCTGCGTTTGTAGTGTGCTTCGGGGTGTGGCGGATGCCCGTGGGTTTGTCGCCAGAACAGGGTGCCGCCGCGTTTGAGCCAAAGCGGTACGGTTCCCAAAAAACCGATCACAAAGCCGCCCGCATGCGCCCAATAGGCGACGCCGCCGTTTGAAGTGTCGGTGTTGATCCCGCTGAAAAGCTGGATCACGAACCACAGTCCCAGCATGATCCAGGCCGGTACGGGGATGATGCGAAAGAACACCACAAAGAAGAGCAGAATATCCACCCGCGCCTTGGGAAACAGCAGCAGATAGCCCCCCATCACCCCCGCGATTGCGCCAGAGGCCCCGACGGTCGGGATCTGAGAGGCGGGATCAGCTGCGACCTGCGCAAGGCTCGCGCAAATGCCGCAGGCAAGGTAGAATGCCAAAAAGGGCAGATGTCCCATTTCGTCTTCGAGGTTATCCCCGAAAATCCACAAAAACAGCATATTCCCAGCCAGATGCATCCATCCCCCGTGCAGGAACACGGACGTGACCAAGGCCGCGTAATTCTCTCCGTTGGACAGCCGGACGGGGAGCAGGGCGTAGTCATAATAGAACAGCGCCAAAGCGCGGTCTGTCTGGATCAAGGCCAGACCGCTGAGGAACATGGCGACATTCAGCGCAATCAGCGCGAGGGTCACATAAGGCGTGCGTCGGGACGGGTTGTGGTCGCGGATGGGAAACATGCCGCGACCGTCCCTGATGTGGCGCGGGCGGTCAAGTGGTCGCTTGATCCGCCACCTCTGCCAGAAGTGCCGCGTTGCCGCCCGCTGCGGTGGTATCGACACAGACGTGACGTTCGTGCAGCACATGTGCAGCGTCCGGCATGGCCGTGATCAGCGCCGTGATCGGCCCCGCGCGTTGGCTGAGCGCGGTTTCGATGGCACGGCCGGTGTCGGTATCGCCCCACCAGATCACGCCGCCAAGCGGTGCGATCCCGGCCAGTTGCGCTGGGTTGATCTCACCACCGGCATCAACCCCGATCCCGCCCAATGCATTTACGGCGGCCACCTGTCTTGCGGCTGCGGTCTTGCCCGGTCCCATGCACAGGATCGGTCCGCGCGCATGGGTAGAGTGTCGGTTCGATTCGCCCGTTGGCCCCGGCAGGTCGGTCACCGGATAGGTGAACGCGGCCGTGCTTTCTGTCAGCAGGGCGTTCAACTCTGTCAGATCGGCATCCTGATCCCAGCTTTCGTCGGATTGCCCGGCTTCGGGTGCAGTAAAGCGGGGCAGGTAATGTGGTCCGCCTGCCTTGGGGCCTGTGCCTGACAGGCCTTCGCCTCCAAAGGGCTGACTGCCGACAATGGCGCCGATCTGGTCGCGGTTGACGTAGATATTGCCCGCTTGCACCTTTTCAACGACGGTCTGGACGCGGTCATCAATGCGGCTGTGCAAGCCGAAAGTCAGGCCGTAGCCCTTGGCGTTTATGGCGTCGATCACGCTGTCCAACTCATGGGATTTGAAGGTCGCGACATGCAGGACCGGACCAAAGATTTCCTTTTCCATGTCG
>JBFEQR010000286.1:0-4040 GCA_041549425.1 Yoonia sp.
TATCTCGGCGGTCACGCGACCAGCGGCCTGCGCGGTTCCTGTTGCACCTGCGGAAGCGGCAGGCAGGGATCGCAGGGTTTCCAGATCCTTGACATGGAACGGCTGCGCATAGCCCGTATCGACAAGACGCTGCAAATCCAGCCCCTCGTGAAGGGCAAGGCGCCGCAGCTTGGGCGATGCAAGAACCCGTCCGCCGGTTGCCGGTGGCGGCGTCGGAGCGGCCTTTGCCGGTTTGGGCTTTTCGGCGGGCGGCTGTTTTGTTTCGGCCTCCTTGGCTACGGGTGCGGCAGCGGGTGCAGATGCTGCCTTGCGCGCAACCGGATTGGCGGGTTTTTCGGCGGTGATGATCGCGATGGTCTGGCCTGTGGGCACATCTTCGCCAGCCTCGGCAAGGGTCGCCGCCAGATAGCCGTCAAAGCCTGCGTTGACTTCGTTGACGCTCTTGTCGGTTTCCACCTCAAAGAGGACATCGTCCGCACCCACCTGATCGCCGGGCTGTTTATGCCATGCAACCAGAAGCCCCGAATCCTGCGCCATGCCAAGTGTCGGCATGATGACAGGTTTGCCTTCTGGCAGATCATCAGCAGCAGGGGCAGGGGCCACATCCGTGCTTGGCTCTGCCGCAGCAGTGCCTGCACCTTCGGCGGTGTCCGAGATTTTGGCGATCACATTGCCGACGGGCACATCGGTGCCCTCGCCTGCGGCGACATCTGTCAGAAAACCGTCACCATGGGCTTCGACTTCCATCGTGGCCTTGTCGGTTTCGACCTCGAACAGGATGTCACCCTTGGCGACAGCATCGCCGGGTTGTTTATGCCATGCCACGATCAGCCCCGTTTCCTGAGCCATACCGAGCGCCGGCATGATGACGTCAAGCGGCATTGATCATCTCCCCGGCCACCAGCATGCGGGCTTTTTCGGCAACGCCTTCAGGCGTGGGCACGGTGATATCTTCCAGCGCGGGGCTGAACGGGATCGGCACATCCATCGCACCCATGCGCAAAACAGGCGCATCAAGATGGTAGAACGCCTTTTCATTTATGCGGCTGGCGATTTCGCTGGTGACGCCAAAGCTTTGGTGGCCTTCGTCAACAACGATCACACGGCTGGTTTTGCGTGCGGAGTCCAGCAAGGTCTTTTCGTCGAGCGGCACAATCGTGCGCGGGTCGATAACCTCGGCGTTGATGCCCTCGGCGGCAAGGATATCAGCGGCTTTTTCGCAGACCTGCACCATAGAGGACGTGCCAATCAAGGTGATGTCGGTGCCTTCACGTTTGATGTTGGCTTCACCGAAGGGGATCAGGAATTCTTCTTCGGGCACAGGGGCCTTGTCCTGATACATCAGCTTGTCTTCGAAGATCACGACAGGATTGTTGTCGCGGATCGCGGTTTTCATCAGGCCCTTTGCCTCATAGGCCGAGGACGGCATCGCAACCTTCAACCCCGGAATATGGGCGACCAACGCGTGCAAAGACTGGCTGTGCTGCGCAGCAGAGCGGCGTGTCGCCCCCATGTTTGTGCGCAAGACCAGTGGCACGCTCAGCTTGCCGCCCGACATATAGTGGGTCTTGGCGGCCTGATTGCACAGCTGGTCCATGATCAGGAAGATGAAGTCGCCGAACATCAGATCGACAACCGGACGTGTGCCAGTCATGGCAGCGCCCACGGCGACACCCATAAAGCCGGGTTCGGCAATGGGGGTGTCCACGACACGTGCGGTGCCGAATTCTTCGACCAGACCGGACAGGATCTTGAAAGGTGTGCCTGCCTCGGCCACGTCTTCACCGATGATGAAAACGGTGTCGTCGCGGCGCATTTCTTCGGCCAGTGCTTCGTTCACGGCTTGGGATAGGGTGATCTCTCTCATCGTTTCTTCTCCTTATGCCAGCGCGTGTTTGACGTCGGTAAAGACGTGCATATCGACTTCGGATACGTCGGGGTATTTGGCGTCGAGGGCGTATTTCACGGCGTCTTCGGCGTCTTTGGCGATTTCGGCGTTCAGCGCGTCGATCTCTTCCTCGGAGGCGATGCCTTCGCTGACCAGATGGGCGCGGAACCGGATGATCGGGTCGCGGTTTTCCTTCCAGTCCTTTTCTTCGTCCTTGCTGCGGTAGTATTCGCGGTTGATGTCGCCCACGTGGTGGCCGTGGTAGCGATAGGTCATCAGTTCGATAAAGAACGGGCCTTCGCCTTTACGGGCGCGTGCGACCAGATCGGTGGTTAGCTGGTTAACGGCCAGCACGTCCTGACCGTCGACCTGATGGGCTTCGATCCCGAAAGCCTCGGCGCGGGCGGTAATCGAACCGGCGGCGATTTCTTCGGTCTTGGTATATTCGGAATAGCCGTTGTTTTCGCAGGCGTAGATCACCGGCAGGTTCCACAAGGCGGCCATGTTCATGACCTCATACATCCGGCCCTGTGCAGTGGCGCCGTCACCAAAGAAACAGACGGTCACGTCATCCTTGCCCAGCATCTTGGCCGTAAAGGCAGAGCCTGTGGCGATGCCCATGGACCCGCCCACAATGGCGTTGGCCCCAAGGTTGCCGTTGGACTGGTCGGCAATATGCATCGACCCGCCCTTGCCACGGCAGTACCCTTCTTCCTTGCCCAGCAACTCGCAGAACATTTCCTTGAAGTCCGCGCCTTTGGCCACGCAGTGCCCGTGGCCACGGTGGGTCGAGGTGATCTTGTCAGTGGTGCGCAGGGCCTCGCAGATACCGACGGCGACGGCTTCTTCGCCTGAATACATATGCGTCAGGCCGGGCATTTTTGCAGAGAGATAAAGCTGGTTTGCGTTATCCTCAAAATTCCGGATGCGAACCATCTGGGTGTACATGCGCAGATAGTCTTCGCTGTTGGTTTTCTTTTTGGCAGGGCTCATGGGTTTACCTTTTGGCGGTTGGCCCGGACCAAAGACAGGTCCGGGCGTATGCGTTTAGTAGCGGTTCGCGATCGGCAGCTCTTCGGCAGGGAAGAGGCTGATGACCTCGCAACCTGTCTCGGTCACCACGACTTCTTCCTCGATCCGCGCGGCTGAATAGCCATCGGTTGCGGGGCAGTAGGTTTCCAGCGCGAAGACCATGCCGGTCTTGATCTCCATCGGGTGATCCATCGACACAGCGCGGCTGATGATGGGCCGTTCGTGCAGCGCCAGACCCAAACCGTGGCCGAACTGCAAACCGAATGCCTGATCCTCGCTTGCGAAACCAAGCGATTGGGCCGTTGGCCAAACCTCGGCCACCTTATCGGTGGACACGCCCGGTTTGATCATCGCGATGGATGCATCGATCCATTCGCGGGCCTTCACATAGGCATCGTTCTGCGATGGTGTTGCGCGGCCGACGTTGAACGTGCGGTAGTAGCAGGTCCGATAGCCCTGATAGGATTGCAGGATATCAAAGAACGCCTGATCGCCGGGGCGGATCAACCTGTCTGTAAAGTTATGCGGATGCGGGTTGCAGCGTTCACCGGAAATGGCGTTGATCGCCTCGACATCGTCTGATCCCATCTCGTAGAGCATCTTGTTGGACAGGGCGACGATATCGTTTTCGCGCACACCTGGTTTCAGCTCTTCGTAGATCATGTGGTAGACGCCATCGACCATGGCCGCCGCCTGCGTCAAAAGCTGGATTTCATCCGTGTTCTTGATTTCGCGTGCCGCCAGCATGATCTGCTGACCATCGACCACGTTCAGACCTTCTTCTTTCAGCGCGTGGAACATGGCCGTTTCGGCATAGTCCACACCAACCGGCATGTCGGCCATACCGGCATCGCGAATCAATCCGGCGATTTGCTTGGCGTATTTTTGCATCAGACCGAATTCCGGCGGGATGGTGCCGCGCATGCCGACGACGCCAGCAAGGCAGTGGCTGGGCTCAAGCCAGTCGGAATGCCGCTTGTGGTGTTCTGCGGCTGATCCGAAATCCCAGACATAGGGGCTGTCATCACCTGTCAGCAGGCAGAAGCGGCACATCTTGTCGCGTTCCCATTCGCCGATCTTGGTGGCCGAAACATAGCGGATATTGTTCACATCGAACAAA
>JBFEQR010000287.1:0-4030 GCA_041549425.1 Yoonia sp.
GGGCGGGATCGTCGATGTGACCGGCGACCGCTCGCCGATCCTGTCCAAGACACCGGTCGAAGGCATCTTTGTAAATTGCGGCTGGGGCACCGGCGGGTTCAAGGCGACACCGGGCTCCGGCTGGGCCATGGCGGAACTGATGGCCAAAGGGCAGTCACCGCTGACCGAAGAATTCAGCATGTTCCGTTTCCGCGAGGGCAAGTTCATCGACGAAAGCGTCGCGGCGGGGGTGGCGCAGTGATGTTTGACCATATGACACCCGTACGTACAGCGTCTGTACGCAATCTGTACGCAATGCATACACCCAATTCAGAGGCCCCATCATGCTGATCCTGCATTGTCCCTACTGCGGCGTGGACGCCGATGAAACCGATCTGCATGCGGGCGGTCAGGCCCATCTGAAACGCGAAGGGCCGGGATCGACGGACGGCGACTTCGAGGACTACCTCTTTATGCGCGAAAACCCCAAGGGGGTGCATTTCGAACGCTGGCGGCACGCCTATGGCTGCGGCAAATGGTTTCTGGCCGCACGCTGCACCAACACGCTTGAGGTATTCGGCACCTATCCCGCGCAGACGCTGGAACCACCGCAAGACATCAAAGACAAAATCTCGGCCGCCCGCCCCGGCTGGTCCTGGGGGACATTCAAATGAGCACCCGTCTGGCAAACCATGGCCGCCTGATCAACAAGGGCAAGGCTGTCTCTTTTACCTTTAATGGCAAGCACTTGCGCGGTTTTGAAGGGGACACGCTGGCCTCTGCTTTGCTGGCCAATGACCAGATGCTGGTGGGCCGGTCGTTCAAATACCACCGCCCGCGCGGCGTTGTGGCTTCGGGCGCGGAAGAACCCAACGGGCTGGTGAACCTTGGCAAAGGGGCCACGTTTGAACCCAATCAGCGCGTGACCACCACGCCGCTGTTCGAGGGGCTGACGGCCACGTCGCAAAACCACTGGCCCAGCCTCGAATTCGACGTGGGCGCGATCAACACGCATCTGTCGCGCTTTCTGCCTGCCGGTTTCTATTACAAGATGTTCATGTTCCCGCGGCCTTTCTGGAAACATGTCTACGAACCGATCATCCGCAAATCCGCCGGTCTGGGCAAAGCGCCCAAGGACCGCGACCGCGACACCTATGAGCATTTCCACACAACCGTCGACGTGATGATCGTTGGCGGCGGCATCGCCGGTCTGGCCGCTGCGATGGCCGCCGGTGAACGCGGTGCCCGCGTGCTGCTGGTCGAACAATGCGCCTATTGGGGCGGACGTGCCGTTGTTGATACGCCGACCATTGACGGCATGGCCGCGCAAGACTGGATCGACGCGACTGGTGCCGCACTGCAGGCGATGCCGAATGTGGATTTGCGCACCCGCTGCATGGGGGCGGGTGTCTATGATCACGGATATGTGCTGGCCTATGAGCAGCTGACCGACCACGCGCCCGACAGCGACGGCCCCCGCCACCGCCTGTGGCGCGTGCGCGCCAAGCAGATCGTGACGGCGACAGGTGCCATTGAACGGCCTTTATCCTTTGCAGCCAATGACTTGCCCGGTGTTCTGCTGGCCTCTGCGGTGCGTGATTATGTGGTGAATTATGGCGTTTCCATCGGGGATCGCACGGTGGTTGTGACCAATAATGACGACGCCTATCGCACCGCGATTACCCTGAAAGAGGCCGGTCTTGACGTGCCTGTCATCGTCGATGCCCGCACCGAGGTCGAAGGCGCGCTGATCGATCAGGCCCGCGCGCTTGGCATCCGGATTGAGCTTGGCAAAGGCATCGCCAAGGTCAAAGGCGGCAAGCGGGTGACCGGTGTCGCGCTGTGCGCGCAGGCGGGCGAGGGCGGCGTGCTAGAGGAGATCGCCTGCGACTGCGTGGCGATGTCGGGTGGCTGGTCGCCGGTGGTGCATTTGTGGTCCCATTGCGGGGGCAAGCTGAACTGGGACGCGGCACAGGTGATGTTCCGCCCCGATCCCGAACGCGCCCCCACCAGCCATGATGGCCAACCCTTTGTTATCACAGCAGGCGTTGCCAACGGGCATCTGTTCACCGCCGAAGCCGTGTCTGACGGCTGGGCGGCAGGACGCGCGGCTGCCAAGGCCGCGGGGCATACCAAGCGCGGCGGTCAGGCGCCTATGGGCGAAGATGCTGCCGAAGGTCCGATTGCGCCTGTCTGGCTGATGCCGCAAGGGGCCAGCCACGCGCTGCGCGCCAAGGCTTGGCTGGATTTCCAGAACGACGTCAAGGTTTCGGACGTGCAACTCGCCGCGCAAGAAGGCTTTGAAAGCGTCGAACACGCCAAGCGCTACACGACGCTTGGCATGGCGACGGATCAGGGGAAATTGAGCAATATCAACGGTCTGGCGATCCTGTCGCAGTCATTGAACGCCGATATTCCCAACGTGGGCACAACGACCTTCCGCCCGCCCTATACGCCCATTTCGATGGCGTCGATTGCCGGTGTGGCGCGGGACGAATTGTTCCAGCCCGTGCGGATGACACCGATATCCGACTGGTCCAACGCAAACGGTGCCGATAACGAACCTGTCGGCCAGTGGCGCCGTCCCTTTGCCTATCTGCGGGACGGGGAAAGCGTGCATGACGCGGTCAACCGAGAGGTGAAAAACACCCGCGAGAACCTCGGGCTGCTGGATGCTTCGACCCTTGGCAAGCTGATCGTCAAAGGGCCGGATGCGGGCAAATTCCTTGATATGATGTACACCAACATGATGTCGACGCTGCCCGTGGGCAAATGCCGCTACGGGCTGATGTGTTCGGAAAACGGGTTCCTGATGGACGACGGTGTCGTCGTGCGCATGGCCGAGGACACATGGCTGTGCCACACCACCACCGGCGGTGCCGAACGTATTCATGCGCATATGGAAGACTGGCTGCAATGCGAATGGTGGGATTGGCAGGTCTATGTCGCCAATGTCACCGAGCAGTATGCCCAGATCGCCGTGGTCGGCCCCAATGCGCGCAAACTGCTGCGCAAACTGGGCGGCATGGATGTCTCGGCCGAGGCTTTGCCGTTCATGCAGTATCGCGAGGGCAAGATCGGCGCATTCGACGCGCGGGTTTTCCGCATCTCGTTCTCGGGCGAGCTGTCCTATGAAATTGCTGTGCCTGCAGGGCAGGGCGCTGCCTTCTGGGCGGCGCTGATGGAGGCGGGCAAAGAGTTCGGGATCATGCCATATGGCACCGAAACGCTGCACATCCTGCGTGCCGAAAAGGGCTTTATCATGATCGGGGACGAAACCGACGGGACGGTGATCCCGCAGGATTTGAACCTGCAGTGGGCGCTGTCCAAGAAGAAAGAGGACTATCTTGGCAAACGCGCCCACAGCCGCAGCTATATGGCGGACCCGAACCGCTGGAAGCTGGTCGGGCTGGAAACCGTGGACGGATCTGTTCTGCCGGACGGGGCCTATGCGATTGCCGAGGGTGAAAACGCCAACGGCCAGCGCAACACCCAAGGGCGCGTCACCTCGACCTATTATTCGGCCAATCTGGAGCGTGGGATCGCCATGGGGCTAGTGCACAAAGGGCCTGACCGCATGGGCGAGGTCATTGAGTTCAACAAGGTCGATGGCACCACGGTGGCCGCGAAAATCGTTGATCCGGTGTTCTATGATAAAGAAGGGGAGAAGCAGAATGTCTAATGCTGTCAGCGCATTGCAAGGCAAACTTGCCCCGGGCGAGGTCACGATTAGCGAGGCGGGTCTGCAAGGCATGATCATCCTGCGCGGTGATCTGGGACATAAAAAGCTGCGCGCGGTCTGCAAAAGCCTGACCGGTCAGGCCTGTCCGGAACAGGGGCAGGTGCATTGCGAGGGCGACAAGGGGCTGTGCTGGATGTCGCCGGATGAACTGCTTGTGCTGGTGCCGTATGACGGGGTTGCCGCGGCGGTTGCCGAAATCGACAAGGCCTTGGCAGGCACGCATTATCTGGCCGAAGATGTCTCGGACGCGCGTGCGCTGATCCTGGTCGAAGGGCGCTTTGCGCGCGAAGTGATCGCCAAGCTGGCCCC
>JBFEQR010000288.1:0-4023 GCA_041549425.1 Yoonia sp.
ATGACATATGTTGCCGGAACACCCATCAGTGCCGACAGGCGCATCGCGCCGCGGGCGTAGTCGGTGAAACACATGAACGTGCCGCCATAAGGGCGCGCGCCGCCGTGCAGCGCCATACCGTTCATCGCAGCAGCCATGCCGTGTTCACGCACGCCGTAGTAGATATAGCGGCCTTTGCGGGTGTCAGGATGGAAAACGCCCATATCGGATGTCAGCGTGTTGTTGGAGCCTGTCAGGTCAGCCGACCCGCCGATGGTTTCGGGGGTGATCGGGTTGATCGCCGCCAGCACGGTTTCGGATGACTTGCGTGTCGCCATCTTTGGCGCGGTTTCGCTGATCTGCTTTTTGAGCGCACGGATGGTCGATGCCAGACGCTTGGGCGCCTCACCTGCATAGATGCGGTTGAATTCGCTTTGCTTGCTGTTGGACAGCTTGCTGAACCGGTCCTGCCAGTCGGCATGCGTCGCAGCGCCACGTGCGCCGATGGCTTCCCACTGGGCTTTGACGTCGGCGGCAACTTCGAAAGCGCCCATCGGTGCGCCGTAAGCCTCCTTCGCGGCTTTGAGTTGGTCGGCATCGGTCAGGGCGCCGTGACCTTTGGATGTGTCCTGTGCGGCATGTCCCAGCGCGATATGGGTTTTGCAGGCAATCATGGACGGGCGCGGATCGGCCTTGGCGGCGATGATGGCGGCGTCGATCGCTGCGGGATCATGGCCGTCGATGGACTGGACATGCCAGCCCGAAGCCTCGAACCGCATCGGCTGGTTTGTGATGTCGGCGATATCGACTGTGCCGTCGATTGTGATGTTGTTGTTGTCCCAGAACACGATCAGGTTGCGCAGCTTTTGCATACCGGCAAGGGCAATCGCCTCTTGACTGACGCCCTCCATCAGGCAGCCGTCGCCCGCCATGACATAGGTGTGGTGATCGATGATCTTTTTGCCCCAGGTGGCGCGCTGGATTTCTTCGGCGATGGCAAACCCGACAGAGTTGGCGATGCCTTGGCCCAATGGACCTGTTGTGGTCTCGATCCCGCGGGCATGGCCGAATTCGGGGTGACCAGCGGTTTTGGCGCCCCATTGGCGGAAATTCTTGATCTGCTCCAGTGGCATATCCTCATAGCCGGTCAGATACATCAGCGCATAAAGCAGCATGGAGCCGTGACCTGCGGACAAGATAAAACGGTCGCGGTCGGGCCAATTTGGGGCCTTGGGGTCGAACTTGAGGTGTTTTTCGAACAGAACCGTCGCCACATCGGCCATGCCCATCGGCATACCGGAGTGACCGGAATTCGCCGCAGCGACCGCGTCGAGCGTCAAAGTGCGGATGGCGGTTGCTTTCATCCAGTGGTCAGGGTGGGCGGAGCGGAGGGCTGCAATATCCAAGGTCGTCAGGTCCTATTCAAGAAAGGGATGCTTTATGCTTGCCCAGCGTCATATCAGGCCCCGACCTAAGATCAAGCGCGACAGCTAAGTTCCTCTTATTTCAGGGGCATGGCGGTTTGCGAGCGTGCAGGGGATCGCTTACGCTATCTGCCAAGGGGTTCGATTCGCAACGCGACTGGCAAACGGCAAATGCCAAAACCGGTGTCGCAGGCGAAAATGATCCGGGATTTGGCCAGAACAAGCGGCCATGAAAGGACAGCAGTATGAGTGATATAGGTCATTTTGAGGGGCGCATAACAGAGGCGCTTGACCGTATTCGGCGCGGGCTGGATGCGCAAAGACCCGCCACGGCGGCTGATGATACGGCGCTTCAGGCCGATCTTGACGCCGAACGCGCGGCAAATGCGGAACTGGTTGAACGCGTGCGCATTCTGAAAGAACGGCAGGATACGCAGGTGGCCAACCTGACCAACCGTGTCGAAACCCAGCGCGACCAGTTGATGAAACTGGACGCTGAATTGCAGCAGTTGCGCGCCTCTAACGTGCAGCTACGTGAGATGAATACCAAGTTGCGCGAAACTGTCACCACGGGTCTGGCGCCAGAGCTGGCCGAGAGTGCGGCTGCCGCAGAAGTCGCCGCCTTGCAGGCCCAGCGTGCCGCCGATGTCGCCGAAATGGATGCCATCATCGCAGAGCTGAAGCCCCTGATCGAGGAGAGCACCCATGCCGCAGGTTGAAATCGCCATCGGGGGCCGGACATTTGAAGTGGCGTGTCAGGAAGGCGAGGAGAATTTTCTGCACTCTGCCGCTGCCATGCTCGACATCGAGGCCAAACATCTGGCCGACCAGATCGGGCGCGTGCCGGAGGCGCGGATGCTGTTGATGGCGGGTCTGATGCTGGCCGATAAAACCGCCGGTCTGGAAGACAAGGTGCGCGCGCTTGAGGTGGAAGCAGGCCAGTTGCGCACGCAGCTCGAAACGCTGAACGCGCAGCCCGCACCGGAGCCTGTGCGCGTCGAAGTACCGGTGGTGCCTGCGCAGGTGACAGACGCGCTGGCCGAGATTGCGGCACGCGCCGAAGCGCTGGCCGATCAGATCGAAGCCAAGTAGCGGGGGAGGGCGCTGTGCCCTCCGCCCCCCAAATCAGGCCGCAAAATCAGGCGTTGGCTTCGCGGATCTTGTCTGCGGCCTCTTTGTCGAAATTCACGCCGTTTTCGGCAAAAAGCGTGTCGAGTTCGCCCGAGAGTGTCATTTCGGTGATGATATCGCAGCCGCCGACAAATTCGCCTTTGACATAAAGCTGCGGGATTGTGGGCCAGTCGGAATAATCCTTGATGCCCTGACGGATTGCGTCGTCGGCCAGCACGTTCACGTCGTTGAATTCAACGCCCATGAAATTCAAAACCCCCGCCACGCGTGAGGAGAACCCGCACTGCGGCATTGACTTTGTGCCCTTCATGAAAAGGACAACATCGTTGTTGGTGACTGTTTCTTTGATTTGGTCTTCAGCGGTCATCGTAGGGTCCTTTGTTTGGGGGCAAAGTCTTTGAAGACTTTGTGCCAAATTTTGAAAAATTCGGGGTCTAGTCCGGTGCTTTGGTCGTCAGCGCCAACGCGTGCAATTCGCCATTGCTGCCATCCATCTTGCCCTTGAGGGCCGCGTAGACAGCGCGTTGTTGTTGCACACGGTTCTTGCCGCGAAAGCTCTCGTCGATGACTTCGGCGGCAAAATGCGCCCCGTCGTCACCCTGCACATTGATCTTTGCGTCCGGAAACCCTTCGCGCAACAGGCTTTCGATTTCATGGGCTGTGATGGGCATCAGGCGTCCTCTTTCTGCGGTATCTTCAAAATAAGTGTCGTTGCGCCGGTGGACAAGTGGGGAGCCTCCGGCGGGAGTTTGGAAGGCAAGATGATGATTAGGCCACGGCGTCTGCAAAGGCACTGCGGTAGAGTGATGCAAGCTCTGCCAATGGTGCGCTGTGGCTGCCGAAGGTCACGTCGCTGCCGCCGACCTTACCCACTGTTGCCAATGTCACGCCAGCCTGATTGGCCGCGATCATCAGCGCCTCTGCCTGATCGAAGTTGCAGGCGATCAGATAGCGCGCCTGATCTTCGCCAAAGAGCGTTGGCGTGTCTTCGGCGTCCAGCGTGACGCCCACACCGGCGGCTTCGGCCAGTTCGAACGCAGCCAGCGCCAGACCGCCATCGCTGAGGTCTGTGCAGGCTTTGATCATTGTGTGATTGGCGCGGATAAATTCGCCGTTGGTTTTTTCGGTAGCCAGATCGACAGCAGGCGCATTGCCATCGGCACGGCCGTAGACCTCGGCCAGCAGGGCGGACTGCCCAAGGTGGCCTGTGGTTTCGCCCAAGAGCAGCAACAGGTGCCCCTCGCGGATTTTGCCTGTGATCATCTCGTCGGGGTGGTTGATCAGCCCGACTGCGCCGATGGTCGGGGTTGACAGGATCGCGGTGCCGTCGGTTTCGTTATAGAGCGAAACGTTGCCCGACACGATCGGCATATCCAGTGCTTTGACCGCTTCGCCGATGCCCTGAATCGCGCCCACGAATTGTCCCATGATTTCGGGCTTTTCGGGGTTGCCGAAGTTCATGTTGTCGGTCGTGGCAAGAGGTTTGGCC
>JBFEQR010000289.1:0-4017 GCA_041549425.1 Yoonia sp.
CATCCGGAAAAGTTCTTTATCACCTTGCGCGATATGGGCGCGCAACTGGTGCGCGCCGAAGCATTGGGCGATCATCAACCGCTGACCGACGCGCTGATGAAACGGCTCGAGATCGAGGCCGAAGCGCGTCGTGCGCAATTGGTCACTACCGAAAAAGATGCCGTGCGCCTCCCTGACAGTTTCCGCATGAAGGTGCTGACCCTGCCCGTGCGTCTGCAACTGGTGGATTGGGCGCCGGTGGATGCCGCTTTTGACCGCTTAGGGCTTTAACAGACCCTGATCCTGTCCCAGTTTGGGCGCTGCAGTGCCAGCCGTTGTTTCCGCGTCAGAGAACGTGATCGGCAGCCTGACCGAAGGCACGCCATCAAGATCAATCTGCATCCCGCGATGGACGACCTGCGGGTCGGCGAATGTCTCGGCCATATCGTTGATCGGTCCGGCAGGGACGCCATGCGCTTCACAGGCGGCCAGCAGATCAGCCTTCGACCAAGTGACGGTTTGCGCGCTCAACAGCGCCGTCAGGGCTTCGCGATGCGCCAGACGGTCGGCGTTGGTGGCATAGTCAGGATGCGTGGCCAGTTCGGACAGACCCAATAGCTGGCAAAACGCGCGGTATTGCCCGTCATTGCCGCTGGCCACGATGATATAGCCGTCGGCGCAGTCAAACACCTGATAGGGCACAATATTGGGATGCGCATTGCCCAGCCGCTGCGGCGCGGTGCCGGTCGCCAGATAGTTCATTGCCTGATTGCTCATGATCGCCGTGGCCACATCCATCAGGGCCATGTCGATATGCTGGCCCTTTCCCGTCGCTTGCCGCTGGTGCACGGCGGCAAGGATACCGGTGCAGGCATAGATACCCGTAAAGATATCGGTGACCGCAACGCCCACCTTTTGCGGCTGGCCTGCCGGATCACCGGTGACAGACATCAGGCCGGACATGCCCTGAATGATATAGTCATAGCCCGCACGACCCGCATAAGGCCCGTCCTGACCGAAACCGGTGATTGAACAATAGATCAAGCGCGGGTTCAAAGTCGCAAGGCTGGCATAGTCCAAGCCGTATTTGGCAAGCCCGCCCACTTTGAAGTTCTCGATCAGGATGTCTGCATCCGCAACAAGGCGGCGCACCTGAGCCTGCCCCTGCGGCGTGCGGAAATCAATGACGACGGATTTCTTGCCACGGTTGCAGCAATGGAAATAGGCCGCTGTCTCGGCGCCGTCGTGCCGGATAAAAGGGGGACCCCACTGACGGGTGTCATCCCCTTGGGGGCTTTCGACCTTGATGACCTCTGCGCCAAGATCGGCAAGGGTTTGTCCGGCAAGCGGGCCCGCAAGGACCCGCGCCAGTTCAATGACTTTCAAACCTGCAAGAGGTTGCATGTGCAGTCTTTCAGTTCATGCTGCGGCTGTTCTAGCCCAGCTTCCCGTCCAGAATACGCGCAAATTCGTCATAGGCCATGTTGGAATATTTCTGACCGTCAACCATGAAGGATGGCGTGCCTGTGATCCCGTCACGATCGGCATTGTCCTGATACCATGTATAAAGCGCCTCTGCCTTGGGGGCATCGCTAAGGCAGGCATCAAGGGTCGCGTCATCCATGCCCGCAGTCTTGGCCAGACGCCGCAGGTCCGCGACAATGCCCGTGGGATCGCCAGAGGCAAGCCACTCGCGCTGCTGGGCATAAAGCAATTCGGTGAATGCAAAGAAAAAGTCCTGATCATCGCTGCAACGCGCGATCATCGAGGCCCAAAGACCGGGGCGGTCAAAATACACCTCGCGGTAGACAAAGCGGATGCGACCGGTGTCGATATAATTGGCCTTCAGCAGCTTGTACTGATTGGCGTGGAACGACGCACAATGCGGACAGGTGAAGGATGCATATTCAATCACCTCGACAGGCGCATCGGGGTCACCCTGCACCATCTCGATCACTTCGGGTAGCGCGCCATCGGTGCTTTGCGCAAAGGCTGCGCCGGGCAGCAGGCCGGTCTGCGGGTCAGGCCGCGTCAGCGTCCATCCAGCACCCAAGGCCACCATAGCACCGCCGCCAGCGGCCAAAAGAGTTCTGCGTTTCATGTCTACCTCTTGTTCACGAGTTTTGTTTGTTGAGCACATTTGCACCCAGCGCCGCAAGGGCTGCACGCAAATCGTCGCTTTGTATGCCTTCAGATAGGTCTCTGGCGGCAGATTGCACTGCCTCTGAAGGGGTTTTCTTCGTTTTCGGGGCGGGCGTAAAGGCCACACGCCCGTCAGCAAAGCCGGTGGGTGCCGTTTGCGTGATGCGGACGCGGGCAATTGCACGATATCCGTAGCAGGCGTTCACCTTTTCGCGGATCTGGTCCTTTTGCATCTCCAGCATTGGCGCCTGCGCACCCGTAGTCAGCACGGTCAGCGTCGCACCCATGCCCCCCTTGCCATAACTGACGTTGACCGGCGTTGCGATTTTGGCCGTGGCTTCGCCCACAACCTCGGGCCAGTGGGTCAACAGGCGGGTGATGGCAAAGCCGCGCTCTTCGCTCGCTTTGCGAATGCGAGACTGCATCAACGTCGCCGCGCGGGAAAATCCGCGCGTGGTGCCTTTTGCGCGTGGCTGTTTCATGACTTAGCCCTACTCTATGTAAGAGAATGCGCCAAGTCAGTGCGCCAAAGATGACAGGAAAATAAACATTGCGTGACCTCGCCCGTGAATTACTGGACTGGTATGATCTGCACGCCCGCGAGATGCCGTGGCGTGTGCCCCCTGCGGACCGCAAGGCAGGCGTGCGCCCTGATCCCTATGCCGTCTGGATGTCAGAGGTGATGCTGCAGCAAACCACCGTGGCCGCCGTGCGCGACTATCACCGCAAATTCCTGTCGATCTGGCCGCAGGTGCAGGATCTGGCCGCCGCCGATGATGCCGATGTCATGGCCGCATGGGCGGGGCTTGGATACTATGCCCGCGCGCGCAACCTGCTGAAATGCGCGCGTGCCGTCGTTGCCGAACATGGCGGCGTGTTTCCGGACAGTTACGACAGTTTGCTGACCCTGCCCGGTATCGGACCCTATACCGCCGCTGCCATTGCCGCGATTGCCTTTGACCGGCCCGAAACGGTCGTGGACGGCAACGTCGAAAGGGTCATGGCTAGGCTATATGACGTACACGCGCCCTTGCCCGCCTCAAAGGGGGAACTGACTGCGCTTGCCCGTGATCTGACGCCACAGCAACGGCCCGGGGATTATGCGCAGGCGGTCATGGATCTGGGGGCGACGATCTGCACGCCGCGCAGCCCCGCCTGCGGGATATGCCCGTGGCGTGACCCCTGCAAGGCGCGGCTGGCGGGAACGGCAGCCGAACTGCCCAGGAAAACGCCCAAAAAGAAAACACCGACGCGCTTTGGCATTGTCTATGTGGTGCGCCGCAACGACGGGGCGTGGTTGCTTGAAACGCGGCCTGAAAGCGGACTTTTGGGCGGGATGCTGGGTTGGCCCGGTAGTGCGTGGGGGGATGACCCCCAACCTGCCCCCCCGCTGGACGCGGACTGGGCCGCTCTGGACGCCGAAGCGCGGCATACCTTCACGCATTTCCACCTGCGCCTGAAGATCATGACGGCCACGGTCGGCAAAGACGCATCACCAAGACACGGGCAGTTCGTCGCGGCCCACGATTTCAGCCCTGCCGCCTTGCCCACAGCCATGCGCAAAGTCTTTGATCTGGCCGCGATGACGCTACGCATTGATTGAGCCTTAAGGATCTTATGACTATCCTGCGCCTGTATCTGACCACCGGAGAGCCGCGATGCCTGCCACATCCAGCATAGCACGTTTGCGTGCGGCCTTGCCGTTCTGGATGTCCTTCGGATTGATCCCCTTGGCGATTATTGCCGCTGTTTACGGCGGCTGGGCCATTGCGTTGCTGCCGCTGTCGACGTGGTATTTGTTCACGGCACTGGATTTCGCAATCGGGCGGCAAACCGACAATCCCGATCCGGACACGCCCGAAGGACAGTTGCATTGGTACCGGCTTGTCACGCTCG
>JBFEQR010000290.1:0-4013 GCA_041549425.1 Yoonia sp.
CTACATGCTGGTCGACCCCTCTAACGAGGTGCTGGCGACGACAACCTTTTCCGGCGATCACTTGTGGTGGATTGAAGGCACGGTGATCCCTGTCGTGTGGAAACGCCGCTGGGACAAAGGACGCGTGTTCTATTGTTCGATCGGGCACGAATTGGATGACCTCAAGGTGCCGCAAGTGACCGAGATGATCCGGCGTGGTGCGCTATGGGCGGCCCGCCCGCGCTAGCCATGTCGGCATGCGCAGGCCCCCTTGACCCGAGTGACAGTCCCTCAGCCGAAGTGTGACAGCCAATCAAGTGAGTCCTTGGTTGGTCCAACCGGTTTGTACTCGGCCCCAAGGGGCGCATCATAGCTCATTTCGTCTATCACATTGAAAATATGTGCAAAATTCACTTCGCCATGATCCGGTGTGCCGCGATCGGGGACTGATGCGAACTGGATGTGCCCGATGACCGGCAACAGAGCGGCAAGCCGGTGGCTCAGATCGCCTTCGGTCAATTGCACATGATAGCAGTCGAACATCAGCTTCAGGTTTGCTGCGCCAACCTCTTCAATGATCGCGCGGCCCTGACCCGTCGTCGTCAGAAAGTAGCCGGGTGCGTCGTATCTGTTCAGCGGTTCGATCAATATCGTAATGCCGTGGGGTTCCGCAGCAGCACAGGCATAGCGCAGGTTGGCAACAAAGGTTTCATGTGCCGCCTGTCCTTGCGCAAACCCTGCCATCACGTGAATGCAGCCCGCGCCGATGGCCACGGCATAGCTGATCGCCTCGTCCAGTGCCGCGCGCGCGTCTTCTGTGCGGTCCGGCAAGGCAGAAAGGCCGTTTTCCCCCTTGCCCACATCGCCACGGCTTGTGTTCAGGCCCAGCATCGCAAGGCCGGTGTCATCCAGCGCGTCTTTGACTTGCTGTGGCGGTACGGCGTAGGGCCAGTGACATTCGACCGCGTGAAATCCGGCGGCTTTCGCGGCGCGGATCGCCTCGGGCAGGGGCAGATCGGTAAACAGAAAACCAAGGTTCGCAGAGAATTTCGTCATTCGTCCCATTCCACATCAAAATGCGTGACCAGATCTGTAATTTGCGCAGGCGTCAGCATGGAGGCCTGAACCCCCCGCATCATCATTGCCAGCCGTGCGGTGTCTTCAAGTTCCTCAATCGCGTTGCAGGCCGCTTCGACATCCTTGCCAGCGACGACGGGGCCGTGATTGGCCAGCATTACCGCACTTCGTTTGCCTGCAAGTCCGCGCACCGCATCCCCCATTGCCGGATCGCCGGGCCGGAAGAACGGCAAAAGCTGGACCTTGCCAAGTTTCATGATCGCATATGGGGTCAGCGGGGGCAGGAAATTATCCGCGTCCGCATCAGGCATCATCGAAAGCGCCACCGCATGACACGAATGCAGATGCACAACAGCGCCTGCCGTGCTGCGGGTATCATAAAAGGCGGCGTGAAGCGGCATTTCCTTTGTCGGTTGATCCCCGCCAACAAGCCGTCCGGCCGCATCAAAGTGCGACAGCCGCGCCGGATCAAGCCGTCCAAAACTTGTTCCGGTCGGTGAAACCAGAAGCCCGCCATCTGACGTCCGCGCCGAGATGTTGCCCGTCGATCCACCGGTCAACCCGCGGTCAAACATGGATTTGGCCAAAGTGCAGATCAATTCGCGCAGTGCGTTGTCGGTTTTCACGTTGCCCCCAAAATGCCAGCGGCCTTTTCAAAATAATCTGGTGCGCCAAAATTGCCGGACTTCAGGGCAATGACAAGTGTATCGCTGGCCCGCAAAGCTGGCACACCGGGGTCGATTTCCGGCCCGATCTCGAGCGTGGAAAGGTTCAGGCCATCGACAACCGCGCCGGATGTTTCGCCGCCAGCCGTCAACAGCTTTCCAACGCCTGCCGCAACAAGCTGGCGCGCGACTTCGGCAAAAAATGCTTCGAGCGCGGTGGCGCTTTTCTCGCGGCCAAACCGGTTCTGGATGCCCGCCACGACCGCCGGATCAGCAGAGCTGTAGGCCAGCGGGATGCCACCCGCCTCCAGCAGCCACGCGGTCACGGTTGCCGCATCCAGCCCGCCTTCAATCACTGCGGCCGCGTCGATCTCGAACGACGGATGTGTCTTGCTGTGCAGGGCGACTTGTGCGCGGGTCGCGTTTGAACATGATCCGGACAAAGCGACACATTTTCCGGCCTCTCCGCGCCAGCCTGTGCGGTTTTGCGAAATCTGGCCACGTCGGGCAAAGTTGCGCGGTAGGCCCAGTGCGACCCCCGATCCACCGGTGATCAGCCGCAATCCGGTCGCGGCTTCGCCGATTTCCATCAGATCGGCGTCACGCAGCGCATCAACCACGATCAGGCGCTTGCCTGCGCGATGCTCTGTCTCGAGCGCGTCGTTGATTGCGCGCGCACCGTCAAGGACCGCCGCCGCATCAACATGGCCGACTGCGTATTTCGTCTGGGTGGCCAGCCAACGCCGGATGTCGGGGTCAGTCATCGGCGTCAGCGGATGGTTCTGCATGCCGCTTTCGTTCAAAAGCGTATCGTTCACGAACAGATGCCCTTTGTAGAGAGAGCGGCCAGTGCCCGGAAAAGCGGGGCAGACGATCACTTTGTGCGCGTCCAGCGCATCGGCCAGCGCATCGGCAACCGGCCCGATGTTGCCTTCCGGCGTTGAATCGAAGGTTGAGCAGTATTTGAAAAAGAACTGCTCACAGCCCTGCGCCTGCAGCCATGCCAAAGCCTCCAGCGACTGCCTCACGGCGTCTTCGGGATCAATGGAACGCGACTTGAGGGCGATCACGCCCGCTTCAACATCCTTTGCGGCGGGGACTTTGGGAATGCCGCTATACTGCACGCAACGCATGCCCTGTTTGGACAATGTGTTGGCAAGGTCGGACGACCCCGTAAAGTCGTCGCCGATACATCCAAGCAGCATCAGTTATCCCCCGGCAAGGTCAGGCCAGCATTACGCGCATAGACCTTTGCGACAGCGGCGTCATCCTCGCGGCCCAACCCCGATCCGGAGGCCGCAAGAAATTGTTGCAGTGCCGCAGCAGTCAACGGCGCACCGAATTTGGCCGATTTTGCGATGTCCAGCACGATGCCCAGATCCTTGGGCCAGATATCAATGGACGAATGCGCCGTGTAGTCGCCCGCGACAATATGGGGTGCGCGGTTTTCCAGCATCCATGACGTGCCTGCGCATTGGCTGATCACTTCCACGAATTTCTCGGGCGTCACGCCCTGGGTCATGCCAAAGGTCAGCGCCTCGGCCATCGCCGCGATATGCACACCTGCAAGCATCTGGTTGACGGCCTTCATTGCTGATCCCGCACCTGCCGCGTCGCCAAGTTCGAACACCGTCACCGCCATCGCGTCAAGTACTGGACGGGCTGCCGCAAAAGCATCCGTGCTGCCGGACGCCATAATGCTAAGCGCACCTTCGGCTGCTTTTTTCGCCCCGCCCGAAATGGGCGCATCAAGATAAAGGATGCCCAGCGTCGCGCATTGCGCGGCCATGGCCTTTGCGAAATCGGGGGCAACCGTGGCACAGGATACGACAACGCTGCCCTTTTTCATCAGGGGGGCCACGCCGTTTGCCCCGAACAAAACGTCCTCTGTCTGGGCGGCGTTCAGAACCGCGATGACGACGACGTCCAACGATCCGGCGATGTCGGAAAGTGCGCCCGTCGCACCGCCTTCGGATTGGAACTGGGCTGTTGTGGCGGGATTGATATCAAAGCCATAGGTCGTATGACCGGCGCGCAGCACGGATTTTGCCATGCCGTACCCCATTGATCCAAGACCGATGACTGCTGTGTTCGTGTTCATGTGGGGTTTCCTTGTTGGCCTTGTTTCTTTTTCTGAAAGGCGTGTGCCGCGTCCCTGCGACTGGAACGCACCCGCCAAACTGCATCTGATGACGTGATAAACATTTCTGTCCCCGATGCACCACCAAAGCAGATATTCGACGTTTGCGCCGGAAGGCGGATTTTCCCCAGACAGCGGCCTTCGTGGTCAAG